>CAJTZQ010000044.1 GCA_910583795.1 uncultured Muribaculaceae bacterium | reverse complement strand
TCTCTTAAGAAGAGACAATTAATAATTACATCTAAAATCTGGGATAAAAAATAGGAAAAACAAGTATTCAATACCACGACAATATGTGGGGTCTCACTCCTCTTGATTGTCAATAAAAACAACAATATAAATTAACACTTAACATTTTTAACATGAACAAAAAAAGTTTATTGAATCTTGCGATGTGTTCATTGTTGCTTGGCAGCATGCCGATGGGTTTGGTAGGTTGCAAAGACTACGATGGAGATATTAAAGATCTCAACACCACCACCGGTGATCTGAGCAGCCAGATCAGCAGCCTTAAGACTGCTTTGGAAACTGCGCAGAACGCTGCTACAGCTGCCGCCAACGACGCAAAGGCTGCTGCAGACAAGGCAGACAAAGCAACAGAAGAGGTTGCTCTTGCAAAGAAAGCTGCAGAAGAGGCTAAGGCTGAGGCAATCGCCGCAGCCATTGCAGAGGTTGAGAAGCTCCAGTCTCAGATGAGCGACATGAACGCCGAGACAGCCAAAGAGCTTGCCGCACTTTCAGGAAGGATCGATGGTATCGAGAAAGGTCTCAGCAATATCGACCTGACCAAGGTTGACGAAATGCTCGGCAGTCTCTCCACTCAGATTCAGGAAGCCAACACACAGATTTCAGCAATCAACGTTCAGCTCAAAGCTCTTGAAAGCCTTAAGACTGACGTTCCTGCAATGAAGTCTTCTATCGAGGCTATTCAGGCTGACCTTAAAACAGTTAAGGGAAAAGCTGAGGCAAACACTGCTTCTATCAATGAAATCAAGGGAGATCTTGCAAAAATTTCCACAAAGATTTCTACTGAAGTTTCAAATGCCATCAACACCATCGCCGGCATACTTTCACAGCGCCTTACTTCCGTAACACTTGTTCCGGATCTCTATGTAGGTGGAATCCCGACAATCGAGTTCGAGTCTGCAAAATATACCAAGAAAGTATTTAAAAACAATGCTTGGGTTGCAGCAACAGAAGGTCAGAAAGAATTTATCATCACCAACAATTCAACTACAGCTCAATATCGTCTGAACCCCGGTACTCTCAAGATCGAGGATATTGATGTTGCAGGCATGGAATATGTAACTAAGATCGCCACCACACGTGCAGGTGATCCGAAGGTAGTTACTGTTGCTAATGCAAAGGTTGAAGATAACGGTCTTCTTACAGTAAACCTTGGCAAAGCCACTACAACTTCATTGAACCTTGCAGACAACAAGATCTATACAGTTTCATTGAAAGTTCCCGTAGCTTCCAAGCATCTGTTTGACGGTGAGAATTCAGCTGAAGTATATTCAGAATTCACACGCCTTTCAGAGACTTACTTCACCCCTGAACTTCGTTTCGTTAAGGATGCCGCTCTTGTCAGTGCAGACAAGAACGGTCACCTCTGGAATGACTCTACTACATTGTATAGTTCAGCTGCCGGTAAGCTTGTTGCAAAGAATATCGTCTACAATCAGACATTCGATCTCAGCACTCTTGTAGAAGGTTGCAAGTTCCTTTCTACAACCCATACCAATCTTAAAGTTGCTGATCTGGAGAAATATGGTCTCGGCATCAAGTATCAGGTTGCTACAAAGGCTTATGAAACTTCAACAACCGACAAAACCAACCAGCAGAAATTTGCTAAGATTGATGGCAATATTTTGACCCCGATAGCAGCTTCAGGAGCAGAGGATAATAAAAACATTATCGGCAAAGAGCCTATTATCCGTGCCACTCTTTATGACCTCAACAACAACAATGTTATCGAGGTCGGCTACTTCAAGGTTAAATTCACTGCTGAAAATATGCAGCCTGTTGTATTCAATCTCCCTGTTACAGACAATGGAGCCGCTTGCACAGGTGCAACTCACAACTTCACATGGGATTACATGGCAGAAGAGGTTCTTGAGAAACTGAACGGCGGTAGCGGTATGAGCAAGAGCGACTTCAACAGAATTTATGACACAACTCCTGTAATATCAGCTGCTGCAACAGGCGAAAACACAGATCTTACTGTAACTCCTGTCTCCACTACTGATGTTTCAACACCTGTCATGGTTTGGACAGCAGGTCCTTCAGATCTTGGCGTACTCAAAGTTGGAGAGAACAGCAAGGAATTCAAGAGAACTGTAACATTCAAGAATTCTGAAGGTCTCTATCCTGACGTTGTCCTCAACTTGACCTGGACTGTCAAGACTACAGTTGCTGCTACAACTCTTGGAACAACCAACGCAATCAAGTGGAACAACAACACAATGAAGGTGACAGTAGTTCCTATGGCAATTCCTTATGTGGATGGTCAGACAGCTGTTTACAACACCAACATTCTCGAAGGTCGCAACAAACCATACGTAAACGGTCTTCTCTCTTGCGCGCAGTATAATATCGAATATGCTCCTGCATCAGCTCAGACTGAAAGCTATCTCGGCGAACCATTGACAGGCTTTACTGCATGGTCTCTCACAGCAGAAAATCAGGCAGACCTCACTGCTGTCAACTACACAATCGCCAACGACGCTAAGGGTAAGAACCTTGCAAGCAACGGTGGCACTATCAAGGTTAACTTCAATTCCGATATCAACGGTCTTGCACAGAACAGATACACTATCGGCACGATCAACCTTGAAGTTGTCAAGATCCTCACAATCGGTACAACCACAGCAAACGGCATCACAGACAACTCTGCAGCAGTCTCTATGAACATCAAGGACAACCTCTTGATCAAGGATGCTTACAACAATGTTGTTGCAACCCAGAACACTACTGCTAATCCTCATGCAGCTGACTACTGGAAGTTCTACGTGATAAAGAATCCTGTATTCGACAGCAGCGCAATCAAGGTTGCCACTTCAGCCACTGCAACTGACGGAGTTACACTTGCTTCACTCAACATGACAGCAAACGTAGATAACTCAACCGGTGTGCTCACATTCCAGAACAACGGTTCAGCAATCCAGTCAGACTGCTACCTGCTTGTTCCTGTAACTGTAGCTCACAAGTGGGGTGTTCTCAAAGGCACAGTAGCTGTTCCTTTGAAGAAGAAACTCTAATGAGTTGGAAACGCTAAAGAATGCGACACCATTCTAAGTTATATCGTTAGACAAAGGTGTTATCAAAGCGATAAGAACAAGTATTATTTATTTTAAGAATGTATTAGCATATACATTATCATGAGCAGGAATGGCGGGTCAGTGATGATCCGCCATTTGTTTTGTTATTGGTTGACGAGTTTATAGTTTATAGTATATAGGATATGGTTTAAGAATAATCTGAAACGTACTATTCATAACTAATGACTAATTCACTAATGACTCTAAACCCTAATCCTTCAACAGACGGCAAATTGTTAAAAAATCACTAATAGTCAAATTTTTCTATTGAATTGTTTGATTTCAATCGTAAGATTTATTAATTTTGCATGGAAATTAAGCCTACTACGCATAAATTTACTAAATCTCTTGGCTGTAGATTATCTTACAGTCCATCACCACCTCTGACACAGAGGAATCTGCCTGCTTGTTTTGAGCTTGCAAAATAAACTGACACAAACATTTAGCCTACTACACTACGGAATATGAAAACTTTTAGCGAACATCATGGATCCTATCCATCATCACTGGATACCGGAGTAGCCATACTACCCCTTAAATTTTCACGATTAACCGATAACTGTAAATTTATTTTTTCAGTTTAACCCATAGACTGCAGCCCCCCAATGCTCCAGCCCGTTTCGTCGCATCCATAAATTTCGTCGACATACGGGAAAAGTGAATGACTGACACAAACAACGAATAATTAGCCTACTTACTAAATATATGAAAGTTAAACTTTTAACTTTGCTCCTACTTTTAATTGGAGCATTTGGGGGTGCTTCAGCTCAGAAGGCAGCCCTGAAGACGAATCTCCTCAGCGACGGTTTTCTAAACCCCAACCTCGCTGCGGAGGTCGCCCTCGCCCCGAGATGGACACTCGACGTTTCCGGACAGTTTAATGTCTGGGATCTTTCTCACGACCGCAAATGGAAACACTGGGTGGTGCAACCGGAGATCCGCTACTGGTTTTGCGACCGCTTCTCGGGTCACTTCGTGGGGGCGCACCTCCTCGGAGGACAGTATAACGTCGGCGGACTCGACATCCCTTTCTCATTCTTAGGCACCGACTTCAGGAAAATCAAAGACACCCGCTACCAGGGATGGTTCGGAGGTCTCGGTGTTGCCTACGGCTATGACTGGGCGCTCTCCGAGCACTGGAACCTCGAGGCGGAACTCGGAATAGGATGGACCTACACACGCTATGACCGTTTCCGCTGCGCAGGGTGTGGAAAGAAGATCGAAAACGACAAGCCTCACAACTATTTTGGCGTAACAAAAGCGGCGATTAACTTGGTGTACGTATTTTGAGTTTAGGGTTTAGAGTTTAGAGTTTATGGTTTAAGATTCTTGCGTGGCTTCAAATAGCTCTTAAACCATATCCCATAAACCCTCGACCAACGACCCTCGACTAATGACTAATAAAATAATGACTCACAGCTCAAATCTCACCTCTCACAAAAACTGACTAATGAAGAAATCAATACTTATACTATCTATTGCGGCTTGTTCTTTCCTGGCGGACGCCAAGGGGATCTCTCCCGTGGGAGTCGATGGAATTTCATTCCACCGGCACGGAGACTATATGGTCATTGACATGACCCTCGATTTCAAGCCGACAGACGTGGAAAGTTCACGCGCACAGGTGCTCACCCCGCTCATCATATCTGAAAACGGCGACACGCTCGCTCTCCCTTCCGTGGGAGTCTACGGACGGCAGCGCTACATTCAGTATCTCCGCAACGGACGGCACCCCCTTGGGACAATTAGTAATGATAAATTTGCAATTAGTAATTATAATGCCGCTTCCGGTAATGATCAGAGCATCTTTAAGAATTCCGAGCGCCCGTCGGGGTTTGCCTATCATGCCGACACCCCCTATCAGGACTGGATGGCAAATTCAAAACTCATCATGCGCCGGCAACTCTATGGTTGCGCGGACTGCCTGATAGCCGAGCGTCTCGACCCGGTTTCTGATTATTTTCAGGTCGATCCGACAATCCCGGAGATTGTATATTTCCAGGCTAAAGACACCGGCGCGAAGATAGAGACCCTCGAAGGTTCGGCGTTTGTAGACTTCCCTGTGAATCAGACCATCATCTATCCTGAATATCGCAACAATGTGCGTGAACTCGGAAAGATCCAGTCAACAATCGACACCGTCTACAACGACAAAGACGTGACTATCACCGGAGTATGGCTGAAAGGTTACGCATCTCCCGAAAGCCCCTACAGCCACAACACCGACCTTGCCATCGGGCGTACAGCCGCGCTTAAAAAATATATCAGTCAGCTCTACAAGTTCCCCGACAACATCATGGCTACCGACTATGAGCCGGAAGACTGGGCAGGTCTCCGCAGGTTTGTCAGCAACTCCAACATGGATCATAAAGAGGAGATTATGGTGATGATCGATTCCAATATGGAACCTGACGCCAAGGAGGCGAAAATAAAACGTACGTATCCTGCAGAATATAAGTTCATGCTCCAGAACTTCTATCCGGCATTGCGTCATACAGATTATCGCATCACATACGAAATCAAGCGTTTCGACGATCTCAACAAGATTCGGGAAGTGATGCGCACTAAGCCTAACCGTCTGTCGCTCCGTGAGTTCTTCCTGCTTGGGAATGCAGCGGAACCGGGCAGCGATGAGTTTAACGACGTCTATGAGACCGCAGTGAGGATGTATCCCGATGATCCCACCGCTAATATCAATGCTGCCAATGCGGCGCTTCAGCGCAGGGATTTCGAAAAGGCTGACCAGTATCTCAAACGTGCCGGCGACTCTCCGGAGGCTATCTACGCACGCGGTTCGCTTGCCTTCCTCATGGAAGACTACGACAAGGCTGAACAGCTTATGAATGAAGCTCTCCCCTCTATCCCGGAAGCTCAGTCTACTCTCGACGAGATCGCTCATATCCGCGCAAACGCCAAGACCGTCAAAAAAGACGGCACCAAGATCTTTCTTGAGTAATGCATGATGCATAATTCATAATTGATAATTGACAAAAATTCAAAACACAAATAAAAATGAAATTCAACAAATTTTTCTTGGGCATCATGGGCGCTCTCGCCCTCTCTGCCTGCTCCTCGGAAGAAGGGATGCCCGACAAAACGCCTACCGGCGATGGCGAACCCCGCTTCATGTCGGTATCTATCCGTAACGCCAACCCAAACACCCGCGCCGGCGGTAACCAGACGACCGACAGCGATGGCAGAATATTTGAGGAAGGTTATGATTCGGAAAACAATATAAAATCTCTCCGTTTCTATTTCTTCGACGGCAACGGCAACCCAATTGCAATACAGACAAACGGAAGGAATTATTACGAACCCGAAGAGATCGACAACAACGGAACTTCCGACATGCCGAATGTCGAGAAAGTGCTCAACGCTGTTATCGTGATCAACAGCTCGGACAACCAGATCGGATCAAAAATCAAGAAGATGGTAGCTGTGGCAAACCACAAGGCTATAGCCGGGAAGCTGGGCGCGGACAATCTTTCCCTCAGTCAGCTCCAGGCAATAATAGGCAGCGAGACTGAACTTAACGTGGCTGCTGATCCTGCCACCGGTTTTGTAATGACCAGTTCTTCATTCGTAGACGCCAACGGCAATCCTTCCTGTGCAGCAGAGATCAGTGAGGCAAACATCCGTCAGTCGAAAGAGGAAGCGCTCAATTATCCTGTCGACGTATATGTGGAGAGAGCTGTTGCAAAGGTTCGCGTAAAAGCAGCATGGGATAACACAATGTCAGTCAGGACAGATGTCAAGTATAACGGCGAGACTTATACCGCGATTGCCTTGACCTCAAAGAATGCCGACGGCACAACTACAAAGAAAATCACCGTAGATAATACCGAAAACGGTGCACAGGTGTATGCCATTTTCCGCAACTGGGAACTCTGGTGGACAGCAGACCGCTCTTATCTTTTCAAGAAAGTTGACAACTGGACTTCACAGCTCGGCGACTGGTGGAACCATTATTCCTACCATCGTTCCTACTGGGCAGAGAATCCCACTGATGTGAAGCTCAACAAGCATCCCCACAATTTCGCCACAAAGAATATTCTCGCCTCCGGAAGTTTCAGCGGGGCTAACGTTGCAACCGAAGCAGCTTATTGCCTTGAGAATGCAGCAAAGGCAAACAACGGCGGTCTGATGGACACTTACAATCCAGACAACGCTACAACTCCGAGAACACTCGTCTATCTCAGCGCACTCCTCGTGACTGTCGACGAAGCCGGAAATGCCACTCCGTTGCCGCTCGCCGAATGGGCTTCTTCAAGAGGCACTGTAGCGGCAATCAAGGCAAATATGTTTAAGATCAACGAGAACGTGGTGTATCTCAGAAGCAAGAACCCGATCTCCACGACTTCCGGTTCAACTACTGATCCCGACGGCAATACTTTAACTATAGGCGATAATATTTATAAGCTCTATCCTATTACTGTAGACGACCTTCATTTCGTGAGCGGTCTTCAGGCAGGAATGGCAAACGATCAGATTGAAAACAGTCCCCGCTACCTCAGCTATCTCGTGCTTAATGATAATCTCACGAGAACTGAAAACGGCGCTCCGGTTGAATTAGACAACAAATTCTATCAGAAAGTGAATGGGACAGTCTCTGAACTGACAGGAGGCAAAGAAGCGGCAAACGCAATCTTCAAATCGGTGGGTGGCGCGAAAATATGGAACAGCGGCAACACCTACTATTATCACGAGATCAATCACCTTGGCACTGACGAAACAAAAGGTTATTACGGCGTGGTCCGCAACCACATCTACGAGGTGGCGCTCAACAATGTCTATGGTCTCGGCACTCCGGTGCTGACTCCCGAGGATGGAGAAGACCCTGACAACTGGGAAGATATCATCCCACAGAAGCCTTCAAACGAGTTCTATCTCGGAGCCCGCGTTAACATCCTCTCCTGGAGAGTGGTGCTCAACAACGTGACACTTGACTGGTAACATGATTCGACTTTCGCTTGCGAAAGTCGAGGGTCAAAGGGTTAAGGGGTTAATGGATTACTTTCTGAGATTTGTCAGTAAGAACTTCTTAATCTTTACCCCCGATTCCAAAACCGAATCAATAACCCTTTAACCTTATAACCTCTTAACCTTCACGTTTCGCAAGCGAAACGTGAATAGACGGCGGAGCCGGGCTCCGTCTGACTCCGCCGTCTATTTCTCTTCTCATTCCAACACTCCCGCCTGCCGGAGACAATGGCAAGCCAACCATAACCGAGGAATTGACGCATTTTATGGCGGCATGACCTCCCCTTATCAAGATATCTATAGGCGGCGTCTCTGCCGCACAACATATATAAGTTTGGTCTTCGGTCTTTGGTCTTTAGTTTATGGTTTATAGTTTATAGTTTAAGAATAATCTGAAATTTACTATTCAATAACTAATGTCTAATGACTAAAAAACTAACGACTAAGCATCGGTTTTGAAAAAATTTGACAAGAAAATGAAAATATTAGCCTACATCTTTCGCATCGCCACCACAGTAGTGGCAGCCGCCACGCTTCTGGCGTCGCTCACCTCATGCGACAATGCCATCTATGACGACGAGGGCGATTGCGACGTGATTTATCGTCTGCGTTTCCGCTACGATATGAACATGAAATTTGCCGACGCCTTCAGTCATGAGGTGAAATCCGTGCGTCTTTATGCTTTCGACACGGATGACAAGCTTGTATGGCAGACGGAGGAGAGCGGCGAACGCCTCGCCCAAGAGGGTTATGACATCATACTCCCCCTACAACCGGGCGACTATAAGCTTATGGCTTGGTGCGGACTTGACAACGGTGAATCGTTTACCGTGCCGCAGATTGACCTCGGAGATACCCGCGACCCTCTGCAGTGTCGCCTCAACCGCACACAGCACCCGGAAGACGGGGCTGTCTCTACCGAAGATCTCCACCCTCTCTTCCATGGCACTCTCGAGGTGAATCTTCCGGAAGATATCAACGGCGGTGAATACGTCTACACGATGCCTCTCACTAAAGACACCAACGTGTTCCGCATAGTGCTTCAGCACCTTTCAGGGAAGGATATCGAGGCTGACGATTTCACTTTCAAGATTGAAGACAACAACGGTTGGCTTCACCACGACAATTCTCTTCTCGACGACGAAAACATCACATATCACGCATGGAGCGTGTATTCAGGCAGCGCAGGAGTAGATGCGCCGGAGGCGCGGTTGTCTGAGGGGTTGTCCGTTGTCCGTTGTCCGTTGTCAGATGAAAATTCGGAAAACGGAAAACGGGAAACGAACAACGGAACCCGCGCTATCACTGACGTGAAGGTAGCGGTTGCTGAATTGACTGTCAGCAGACTCGTGCAGCGAGACTGGACCGTGAACCCGAAACCTATGCTTACCATCCGCAAGGCGGACGATGGTGAACTCGTGGCACGCATCCCTATCATAGATTATGCGCTGCTTGTGAAGGGTAACTATAACCGCGACATGAGCGACCAGGAGTATCTCGACCGTCAGGATGAGTATAACATGACTTTCTTCCTTGACGAGAATAACCACTGGCTCTCCACAACCATCATCATCAATTCATGGAGAGTGGTGCTCAATTCGGGAGAACTCTCAGACAATTAGTAATTAGTAATTGATAATTAGTTTAGGGTTTATGGTTTATAGTTTATGGTTTAAGAGCAGTCTGACAACATAAGACATACAACTGACAACTAATGACTAATGACTAATAAACTAATGACTAATGACTAATGACTAATAAACTAACGACTAATGACTAATAAACTAACGACTCTCAACCCTCAACTCAACAACCAAAAACAGAAACAAAAGTGATTAATATAAGACGTGACATACTGACTCCGTTGTCGCTGCTGCTCCTTGGCTGGGGTGCATCTTCTTGCACCTCCGAAGATTTTAAGGATCAGCCGGCTCCCGGTGACGGCGTTCCCACTTTAGGGATCTCTATCGGAGTCTCCGCCCCCACCCGCTCCGCCAGTGGGAGCACAAGCGATTTCGGGCCGGGCTCCGATCTCGAGAATTATCTCGACGTCGCTGGCAACGACTATCGCATTTATTTCTTCGACAGTGACAATAAATATATTGCCACCTTCAATCCATCCCGTAAGGCTGAGTCTTCAGGAACGCCGACATCTGTTAATGGAGTGGATACATATTATTATTCCTTTGAAGGGGAAGTGCCGGCAGGGGTAGGCACCAAGTTTAAACTTGTGGTGTTTGCCAACTGGGGTAAATATCCGGAAGAGAATGACGACGCTTCATTCCTACTTAAAAACGGACAGACCACACTCACAGAACTGGTCACCCACGCCGACGCACAGTTCAACCATCTCTCTTCTCCGGGAGAGGGAAACTGGCTGAGCAAGGAAGATCATCGCCTTATACCGTTTTACGGGGTAAGATATTATGACCTTTCCACCTTCTCCGATATAAAGGATTTTATTAAAGACGACAGACTGATCGGGAATGTGCTTGTGGATCTTACGTCTGACGAGAATGCCCTTCCTCTTATCCGCGCAATGGCGAGAGTAGAGGTTATTCTCACCAATCCTCTCGCATCGTTCTCCAGCGTGAAAATGACCAAGGTCAACGACAAAGGGTTTAACTCTCCATATAAATCAGGCGACGATTGGAAATTTGACTACACGGATTATTTCCATAATTACGAATGGGATAAGGATTTCGTTCGTGGCGTGCACCTTGTGGGAGGTAACAATGCACCCGCCGGTCAGGACGGTAGCCTTGAATTCAAGAAAGTGTCCGGTCACTCCGAAACCACAGTAGAGAAATGGGTGGCGTACGTGCCTGAATATCAAAATATCGGAGTGGGAGATGAATATGCGGCAATCACGGTGACCCTTGCGGATCCGGGAAGCGGAACCGGCGAATGGGGGAACCATACAAACACCATATATTTTGCACCAGGCGGCAGCCTTGCCAACAACGCAGACGGCGCAGCAGGCACCACCAAGCGCTACGACATCGAGCGCAACAACATCTACCGCTTCACCATCGACGCCATGAACGCCAACATGGAATGCCAACTCGACGTGCAGCCGTATGCAAGTTGTGACCTGAGGATTGACTTAGGTCTCTCGCGTGATGAGCGCGGCGACCTGATGATTCTGAGGGATGCCAATGGCGAGCTTCCGGAATTTTTCAATAGTTTCATGACAAAATGGGAAAATGCAGGGAAAAGCAAATGGCCCAAGGTGCAACGGCTGAAAGACGACGGTACATACGAAGATTCCGACGAGCTTCTCGAACCTCAGAAAATAGATTCGTCGCGACCTGATTACTATGTTATCATACCGGGAACAGACGGAATTATCGACAGTGAGGAGACTGAAGTATGGCTGAAGAATTATCAAGGATATCGTGTGCTTTCAAACTATGGTAAAAGGGATGACAACAGTGAAGACTGCAGCACCCGCCTCGTGAGACGTTTCTTCGGACATGAGACCATGGAATTCCTGAATGACATTAATGGCGAACGGAGAATGTTCCATTATTCAAATCACTATACTATCGTCCTTGACAAGGATGACCGTATGGTATACAAAGATCCGGACAACAAGCTTAGATTTGAAGTGGAATCTTGCGCTATAGAATATGATAATAATAACAAACCGATAAAAGCCACAGCCTGGATCATACTTAGTAAAGACCCGGCGGCAGGAAAGATAACCGTGGAAAAGATCACAGAAGGTGGCGAACGATCGGGAGAGACGCAAGAGATAAACCAAGACGATAAAATATAATTATTGAAACACAAATAAAATGAACCGTTTAAAGTCATTTTTCAAAATACTGCTCTCAGGCTGTCTCGGCATCTGCTCAACGGCATGTACCGATGATGACCTCGGCTTTCGCGGTGACGGAATTGGGGAAGGCGAGACAATCGTTTCCCTTGAGACGTCGTTCTCCCCTTTTGCGGAGGGTGACCTCACCCGCGCAAACATTGAGAACGGCAACGGCAAACTGCTGAGCAACATCAACAGCCTGCATCTCTTTCTCTATGATTCGGCAGGCAATCTTGTCACACTTGACGATGCTACGGAACAGGGAAAATTCTTTCCAAACAGCATCGACATGACCTCATTGACCGTGACGGATGAAGATCGGAATGATGCCGATGCGAGCAACGGAAAAAAGGCAGAAAGCAAAACCAAATCGATAACAGGGTTAAACCTTAAGCTCCCGTTCGGCACATACTACATAGTCGCGGCAGCAAACCTTAAAAACGAGACAATCTCTTCACTTACAAACGACCCGACGAACTACGCAACTCTCGATGCCTTGCGCAAAATGAAAACAAACTGGAACAGCGACGACATTTCCAAAAACAGCGAAATGCTCGGCTATTTCACAGACCTCGAGATATACGGGAAGAACACCAATCCGCCTGCTGCTGAGAAACAATTCGCCAAAGTGGCGGTAAACCGGAGTGGAATCAAGCTTCATGCATGGTTGCGAAGAAGTGCCTCGAAAGTAACAATCGACTTCGACGGAAGCAACCTGCGCGAGAATATAACTGTCTATATCAAGGAGGCAAAAATATATGACATCCCTTACGATTGCACACTTGGTTTCGGACAGCCTCAGGCTGACGCAGTTCAGGCTTCAGAGGGAACTTACGCCTACAACAACACTCCTGATGACAAGGATGCAAAACTCAACGGGTTAATTCACGAGAGTGCTCAGACGATATCTTTCATAAGAGAAAACTCTTCTTATGCAACTACAGACCATACCGGCTGGATGAGGATATCAAAAGGTATGCCTGTAATCAAGACCACCGATACCCCCGGAGATGAATATGAAAACGCCGAACCGATAGACTTTCATAATGAGAACGCCGACGCATTGTATTTCTACGAAAACATGCAGTATAACGATAAGGAACCTAAGAAAACCAAACTCCCGGCTTATGGACTCAACGGCGTGGTTGCAGGCGAGAATAAGGACGGAATGACGTATGGCACTTATATCGAGGTGATAGGTTATTACGAATCAACGGCAGACGGAAACAGCACACACGGTGAGATCAAATACCGCTTCATGCTTGGAAAAAATGTAACAGACAATTTCGAGGCGGAGCGCAACTATCATTACAAGCTTACCCTCTGTCCGAGAGGTAACGGCAACGATGCCGACTGGCACATAGTTTACGATGAGCCGAAAGGATTCCACGTGCCCAATCCATGGTATGTGTCGTATCTTTACAACCATGATGCCATGCTCCCCTTCAAATTTGTTCCAGAAGACGGATGGGAGTTGACCGATCTCAAGGCTGTGATTATAAAAAATCCATGGTATCCCTCGGATATTACCGAAGACGAACTGACAAATTCCAATATTGAAATAAAGCCTGCGGCTCCAACCGGAGACGAAAAAGGACCATACGACAATCTGGAAAACCAAGAGAATTACAATGGGTTTCTGTCATTACGTGTCACTGACAAATCGGTTATAACTTCCGCAGATGTTCCTGCCGGTACATGGAAAGACTGGAATAACGGCAACGTAAGTCCATATTCGGTACCGGAAAATGCAAAAGTCAACAGTTTTTATTATAATGGTGACGAAGGAGCATCTTCACAAATGAACCGTGGAGTGAGAATTTATATCGAAGGCGGATCGAAAAAGGTTTATAACGATTATCCTTCCGATGCAGAAAACCTTACCGAACTTAAAGAACGGGACGATTTCAATTATCAAAAGGATGGCAATAGCTATTCTTTTGACATCCCCCTGTTTACACGTGCAAAAGTTCTCATAAAGGAAACCGGATATTCCGGCAATAACCTGTATGTGGACTATCAGCGCATAGCTCAGGTGAAACTGATTGCTACCGTGACAAATGGTACTGAATATAAGGATATTGAAGAAATAGTCAACTGTGTGCAAGTGCGACGTGTAGTCAACCCTAAGGGTGTCTATCGCAGATTCGGAAACAATGAACCGTTTCATGTAAGGATGAAATGGCTTCAAAACGATATGATTGAAGGATTTAGCGACGTCATATCCCACGGTCCCTGGAAGGCTGACATTATCGGAGACGCCAACTTCATCACGCTCGACGGGAGGCAGACAGTTTCGGGCAGTACGGATACTCCGATTGATTTCACAATCAGATTCAACAGAATGAACAATGACGATAAAGTGCGCAACGCTGTGGTGAGAATCAAATACCACAACTACACCTGCACTCACCTTATATTTGTAAGACAGGGATACAAACCACAGGAAATAGTACCTTCCACAGACTGTATGGACTTCACCACAAAAAACGGAAACACCGGAGAATTTCATGGAGGAGCCAAGCCAGTGAAATGGAGCACTTTCAATATGATCAGCAAAGACATAGAAGCCACAGACCCGCGTGACGAAGGATCGCTGTTCAAATGGGGAAATTCTGATGATGCAATAGACGCAGCGTGCAATATCCATATGAAAGATGGTGCTCCCTTGTATCATAACCTTTCGGCAGGAGAATTCAACGAACCGGGAGATTTGCTAATGGTGGATAATGCAACCGGCGATATTATGAATGATGCCAAAGAGTGGAGTGAATTTGAGAAGGGAGATGGATTCACGGGAGAAATGTCGAATGCCGCTACTATAAGAGATTTCGAACAGCTTTATTGCAGCAACAACACCCACTTCGGATATGGAGTATTGTATGCGGATGGTGCTACTGAAACCCAATCTACAATTGACATGGCATATGGTTATTACCGCAGAGACAGTAGCCCAAACGCTAAAGCAAAAGGGATGCGAGGATTGTTCGTATATTATTGGGACAAGAAGCTGACAGGCGGAAGCAGTTACAACGCGAGAAACATATTCTTCCCTATAGGGAGAGCAGGATATGGTCATCGTAAAAATGGTAAGGATGATAAACTACTTGGCGGCATTCTCCGCTATTCTTGTTCGAGAGAGGGACCGGACGTAAATACTTTTACACTGATAGCCCCTGTATTTGCTTCAATCTATCGCCGTCCCGGAGCGATCTATTGGTCAGGTGACACTCAAGGACCCAATCAATTCTTGGGATGGGACAGAAAACCTACTGCAGGGACAGCTTATGGATTAGACATCAATTATTTCTCATTTGACGTCAATTCAATTACAAATTCCAATATCAATGAGGGTAAAGATGCCTGCTTTGTACGCACAGTAGAGAGATAACAACGAATAACGGAATTTGATTCCGGGATAAGATACAATCATTTAACGATTTAATAAGTTATAAGTAGTATCGGTTTGCAAGCCGTCGGGAGACACCTTGTAGACATAGTATGTAAAGCACATACGAAGCATTAAATTCTAATCAAGGGACGTGGCGAGAATAGCTGCGTCCCTTTTCGTTGTTGGTTGTATGTTTTATGTTGTTGGTTGGGAGGTTAACGAATTTGGTTCTTACCTAATTTAGTTGAAAAGAATAAAAATGAAGCAATCTGCCAAATCCGCGTCGTGGTGGTTCTGTGCCCGAGCGTTAGCTATGGAATGTCATGTCGAAAGTGACACTTTACCTCCTACCTTTTCCAATGAGGTTGAAATAATCATATATATTTGCTAAATTTGTGGATTAAAGGAATTATATTGAATCATGGATGACAACAACCAGATAATCATATATCAAAGCGAGGATGGCGAAACTCGCATTGATGTGAAGTTTACCGGAGAGACAGTATGGCTTTCCCAGCAACAGATGGCTGAACTTTATCAGACGACTCGCCCAAATATCGTACAGCATATTCGCAACATATATGCAGATGGCGAATTAGATGAACCAGCAACCTGTAAGAATTTCTTACAGGTTCGACAGGAAGGCTCTCGTCAGGTGACACGCGAGTTTTCAACAACCAAATAATTGGTAACCGAGTCTGTTTTCTTGCGTTGCTCTAATTCAGCTATTTTCGCCTGAATCTCTTCCCGCGGTGTCCTATCCCAAAATATTACACTTACCGTAAACATTTGGTTATAGTGGTCAAGTGATTCACCTTTAGGAAGATATTCTTGCAAATAATAATTCTCTTGCGGGTGTGTACTCCAAACAAGAGAGAATTCAGTGCCGCAGTATTTTATCGGATCTCCTACGCTAAAGTATTCCGTGGCTGTTTGCGAGTATAAACCCAGGCAACCCAACAAAGAGATAATTATTGTTATTATTGGTTTCATTTTAAAATATGTTACACTTGCAAATATAAACATTTTTAACAAAATAAATAACAAGATCCAGATAATAATTTTTATCAAATCTTTATGACTAAGGGTAATAAATAAAGTGCATACCTCTTATCTCTCTTTCATTTGCTGAAAAAATCCTTGGATATAGTCAAAATATACACGCGGAAAGCTTCGTTATTTCATAGCAAATTCTAATAGTGCATTTACCAAAGGCTGTATGAAGCATCAAAATAAATCCCGTAGAGAATTCAATTACATTGTCCCAATGATAGTTATGGCTGCTGCCGGATTCACGTTCAACACCTCTGAGATGATTCCTGTCGGCTTGCTTAGCGATATCGGTGCAAATTTAGGCGTTAGCGAAGCCAAAACCGGCTTACTTATCACAGCATACGCATGGGTTGTGGCTCTTCTCTCACTGCCTCTGATGCTGACTTTTGCCCGCGTTCCCTATCGCAAGCTTATGCTTGGCATTATCGCAATATTCATTATCTCCCATTTCCTCTCTGCATTCGCAGGCAGCTACAATATGTTGCTTGCCTCACGTATCGGTGTCGCTCTGACGCACTGCATATTCTGGTCAATAGCCCCCGCCATGATTGTGGCGGTAGCTCCTCCAGATAAGCGTGCTGCTGCTCTTAGTGTACTTGTTGCAGGAGGTGGAATGGCTCTTATCATAGGATTACCTCTCGGCAGGATCATAGGACTTATCGCCGGATGGCGCATAGCATTCGGTTCGATCGGCATCCTTGCAATACTTCTGTTTATATTTATGCGTATGTTCTATCCTAATGTTAATCGGGAAGCTGAAACTGTGTCACGCAAACAACTTATTTACGATATGCTCCATTGCCCGCAGCTAATGATGATTTATCTCATTATCGGTGTCACTGTTACGGGGCATTACACAGGATATAGTTACATAGAGCCATTCCTGGAACAGATTGCGGGCTTCAGCGAATCTGCAATAACATGGACACTGACATTGTTCGGAGTAGCCGGATTGCTTGGCAGCGTGATTGCCGGAGAAGGTTATACCCGCAATTCCAGAGCTATGATTATAGTTTCCTGTTTTGGCATTCCCTTCATGCTGCTGATGCTTCGCCCCGCAGCAAACATTAGCCCTATACTGCTGGCTGCCTTATGTATTCCATGGGGCATTGCCACGACCACACTCAACATAGCCCTCCAGAACGATATTGTACGCCTATTCCCTCACGATTCAGCTGTCCCCATGAGCATCTATTCCGGCACTTTCAATCTCGGCATCGGTGCCGGCGCTCTGGTAGGCGGAATTGCCACCAATAACAGCTGTCTCGGGCAGATCGGATATATCGGAGGCTCCATTGCGATATGCACCGCCATCTTTTGCCTACTGATATACATTCCAGCACGCCGACGTGCTTTCTCCGCAAACAAATTTTCTGACTAATCATCTTTAATCAACGGAAGATATTCGCCATATCCCTGCGCCTCCATTTCAGACTTGGGAATAAAGCGGAGCGACGCACTGTTGATGCAATACCTCAACCCGCCTTTCGAACGAGGTCCATCCGGGAAGACATGCCCCAAGTGAGCATCCCCCACCGCACTACGTACTTCCACACGCCTCATGCCATGTGAATTGTCAGCATGTTCCGTCAATACTTCAGGGGATATCGGTCGGCTGAAAGCCGGCCATCCACACCCGGAATCAAATTTGTCAGAAGACAAAAACAATGGCTCCCCGGTCGTGATATCCACATATATCCCGGGTCTGAATTCATGATCATATTCATTAATATATGGACGTTCGGTCGCTCCCTGTTGAGTGACAGCATACTGCTCGGCTGTCAAATTACGTCGTAATTCCTCATCCGAAGGTTTACAATATCTTTCTTTCATATCTATCTCCTTTTTCTCTAAATGATGACCTATCCCTCCATCCACGGCACTTCTCGCACACCCGGAAAGCAACAGAAACATCAATATTATATACATCTTACCCATCATCATATAAACATTACTCCAAATTGCGCGGTTCGCCAAACAATGAAGCAAATCCAAATATAAACACAAAGAGACTACACACACTCATTCGTAAACCAATGAATTATTTGGATATACAAATATTAATAAGGGTGGCTGATATCTAAAATTTTATTATTTTTGTGCATTCTACAAAATAAGCTAAAGCTTATTCACAGAACCATTCATCGGCTTATAGTTCTATTGGCATATATCAATAAGGGCATTCCTATCATCAAGCTCTAAATAATAATTTTGTGAGCAAAATCCAAAGAATAGTTCTGTGAGCAAGCTTCAGCTTGCCTTATCAATTTGCCTCACCCATTAGCCAATTTATTTTTAACCTTAAAACACTCCTCTACAAATGTCTGATTTCCAACATAACTATACCAGAAGATGCAAAAACCACGACTATCGAAGTCGCTGCATCTACATGATAACAATGCTAAAACATCCGGGAGCACCAGTCTTCTCCACCATTACACCTGATCCAAATTCCACTAAAGTGTCACCTATAGTCGAGTTGTCACCAACTGGTAAAATAATCTACAATTGTCTTGAAAAGCTCTGCAATGATTATCCGGACCTTCGCATCCTTCGACAGATCGCTATGCCTGATCACATTCATTTTGAACTCTTTGTGACGAAAAGGACTGAATTCGCCCTTGGATCAATGATTGCGGCATTTAAATCTAATTGCACAAATACTTTTAAATCCGAATTTCCTCAATCGAGACTTTGTTTGGATAATATCTCCATATTTAAACCCGGATTTAATGATAAAATCGCTTTCCGTGTCGGGGCAAAAGATGCATTTTACAATTATATAGCCGACAACCCTCGCCGTTATCTTGTAAAAAAATTATATCCCGATTATTTCTTCCATAAATTACAATTATTGATCAACAATAGGAAGTGCGGTCTTTACGGCAATATTTTTCTACTCGACAATCCTGTCAAATCATTTGTCAAAATAAGCAGGGTGAAAAGCCGCACCCCAAATCTCAATGAAAAAATTAAAGAATGGGAAGAGACCATCCGCTGCGGAGGTGTTATGGTATCGCCATTCATAAATCCGGAAGAAAAGATTTTCCGTGATGAGGCAATTAAAAATGGCTGCGGAATAATTATGATCGTGGATTATTGCTTTTCAGACAGGAAAAAGCCATACAAAGACCTTTTCGATCTATGCGCCGAAGGCAGGCTATTGATAGTCAGCACCGAAGAATTTCCTGAGTCCCGGAAAGCAATCAGTTATACTCATGCACAAGAACTAAATACCATTGCTGCACAAATTGCAACATTACCCCCTCAAGCCGCCCTAATTCATCGCCGATAAAACCTCCCCCGTTCCAGCTGATCATTCCCACCAATATTATCATCCCAATCCCGGTCCGTGTCACAATCCCGGTCCGTGTCCAAAATTCTGGTCCCGTGAGCAAGCTTCAGCTTGCCTAAATGAAATTAATTGCTGCCACTCATCCTATAATGAAAAACTCCGGCCCCGCTCTCTCCCTCCAAAGAACGCAGGTAGTGGTAGAACCGGCTATCACTATCATTTCCATGTCTCGGGATTACGGCATATTATCCATATATTAATATTTATTAATACTTTGCCGCCAATATCTGGCAGTATTTATAATTACTTTTGCACTACGATTCAAACTAAGACAACGATAATCTCTTCCAGAAGACCAGGACACATGGAATGACTATGAACTATATTTAAGAAACGCTCTTTTATCACATTCATGAGTTGAACATGTTGAATCTGGAAATCGAGTTAAGTTTTTGGATTGAAATTGGCAACAAAAAACGCTCAAAATTATTTGAGCGTTAAAGTGTAGCTAGTAAACATATATGTTTCAATCCACACACTCATTAATAAGAGTATGAAATTAGCGTGTCAGTTGACAAACGTTGTCAGTGTTCATCAAACTTTAAGCAAAAATAATAATTTTTTTTGATGAATCATGATAGACAATCATAATTTTTACTTAATTTTGCAAACAAACATTATATTAAACTTATATGAACAATCTAATGCATAAAAACTCCATTATAGCTCACGTCAGACCATCGGATATGGCTGTGCAGTCTAATAGTGACCACTGTGAAGGCGTAGCCCGTCTCGCAGCCGATTTCGCAAATGATTTTGGCTGGGGTGAAGTTGGGTATACTATGGGATTGCTTCATGATAAAGGAAAGGAGCAGAGAGGTTTTCAGCGATACATTCGCAAAATGAGCGGATATGAAGATGTTGCCGGACATGTCGAGAAAACTCCACATGCATTTGTAGGGGCTCTCTTGGCACCGGAAAAATACAAATATCGGGATTTAATCGGGATGCCAATAGCCGGTCATCATGCAGGGCTTTATGACTATACGGACTATGAGAAACTAAAAGAAAAAAATATTCCTGAAGACATCGATACAAATAATCCTGGAATAGAGTCTGTTAAAATAGGCCCCCTTCCTTCGCTCAGATACTGGCATCATTTGGTCCGATTATTGTTTTCGTCATTGGTGGATGCCGATTATCTTGATACGGAGAAATTTATGCAACCGGAGCAGTCAGCAGGGCGACAACGCGGTGATTCTCTTGAGATACTGCAAAAATCTTTGGATATTTACCTTGATGAATTAAACAAAAAGACACCGGACACGCCCGTAAATCGTATACGCAAGCGTGTGCAGCAACAATGTCGCGACACAATGGCTCTTCCTTCCGGTTTTTACAGCCTGACAGTTCCTACAGGTGGAGGAAAGACACTTTCATCGATGGTCTGGGCAATCGGTCATGCACTCGCAAACGGCAAGAAACGCATTATTATCGCCATTCCCTACACTTCGATTATTACTCAAACTGCTGAAGTGTTGCGTGGCATCTTCGGAACCAATAATGTGGTGGAACATCACTCGGCAGTAAATTTCAAAGACGAGGAGGATTCTAATAGCGACTACCCTTTGAAACTTGCAACCGAAAACTGGGACAGCCCGATCGTTATAACCACTAATGTACAGTTGTTTGAATCTATGTATGCCTCACGACCATCGAAATGCCGCAAGCTACACAATCTTTGCAACAGCGTGCTTATTCTTGACGAGGTGCAGGCATTACCGATAGGTCATCTTCAGCCGATTGTCGATGCCCTTAAGGCATATCATGAATATTTCGGAATGTCAGTTCTATTCACAACTGCAAGTATGCCTGCTTTAAAAGGGAAATATCGTGGGATATCGGGTATGGCAAATCTTAACGGAATTGATAATATTACAGAGATTGTCCCGGATTCATTTCAGCTACACGATCATCTGCGCCGGGCAGACATTCATTTTGATACAGAATCAAGCACTTATGATTCGATAGCCGAACGGCTTTTACAACATCCACGTGTGCTGTGTATTGTCAACACCAGGCAGGATGCGCAGGAAATATTCTCTCGTCTTCCTCATGATGGGGAAACAATACATCTGTCAAAAATGATGTGTCCGGCACATATCAGGCAACAGCTTAGCCGGTTAAAGGAAGCTCTAAAATCCCCTGGCAACGGAATTGTGCGTGTAGTGTCTACCCAACTTATCGAGGCTGGAATTGATATTGATTTTCCGGTTGTATACAGACAGGAGGCGGGGCTCGATTCTATCCTTCAGGCGGCTGGAAGATGCAACCGTGAAGGGATTCTGCCCATTGGCACGACCTACGTATTCAGTCTTACAAAGGAACATCCTTTGCCTTCGGGGCATCTGTCGCGAACGTCAGCCGCATGCAAAAGACTACGTATCACGCCAGAAAAGGATTATTTTGCTCCTGATCTCATGAGAAAATACTTTATTCAGTTATATGGAAGAACGACATCATTCGATGAAGGACCGAAGCAAGAAATTGATCTGATAAAGCGTTTGCTTTCTCATCCTACAGCGTTGTCATTTGCCACGGCAGCTCAACAGTTCAGACTTATCAGCGATAATTCGATAAATGTGATTGTCCATTGGGATAATTCACCGGAACTTATTAGAGACTTGAGAGAAAAAGGTGTATCAAAAACGTTGCTCAATCAACTTGTTCAATATTCCGTTGCCATACGTAAATCCGATTTTGACCGGCTGATCAAGGGAGCTTTGGCTAAAGAAATCATTGACGGCATATGGTACATATCTGACAAAGAACAATATTTGCCGGATGTTGGCTTAAAGGTGGACAACCATTGGCTTGAAGAAATATTAATTAAATAACAATATTCTAATTTTAAAATTATGGAATACCAAGACAAGGAATATTGTCTTGAGGTATGGGGAGATCTGGCGTGCTTTACCCGTCCCGAATTCAAGGTAGAGCGTGTCAGCTATGAAGTCATCACCCCTTCGGCAGCCCGGGCAATATTCGAGGCGATATTCTGGAAACCTGCCATCCGATGGGAAGTTACGCGAATCGAGGTGCTTGCCCCGATACGAACAACTTCCATACGTCGCAACGAAGTTGGAGCTACTGCCAATACTCGTAAACGGCAAATTTACATTGAAGATAATCGCCAGCAAAAAAGTGCCATTATGCTTCGTGATGTGAGGTATCGTATTTATGCGCATCAGGTATTTGTGCCCGTCGGCAAACGCAAAACAAATAACAAGCAGGATTCAACGGACGAAAATCCCGGGAAATACAACGCCATGTTCGAACGCCGTGCCCGCTCCGGTCAATGTTTCAATCAACCTTATCTTGGCACTCGTGAATGCTCAGCGTCATTCCGCTTCGTCGAGAGTAATGAAGATAAGACATCGCAGCCAATTCCTGAATCGCGTGATCTCGGGCTTATGCTGTATGACATGGACTTCAATAACGCCAAAAATATCAAGCCGATATACTATCATCCCATGATGGTCAACGGAACTATAGAAGTGCCTTCACCCTCAAGCGAAAAGTTGATAAGATGATACTCAAAGCATTATACGACTACTATCACCGTTGTGGTGATCTCGCCCCACAAGGCTGGGAATATAAGGAGATCTCATTTATAATTGTATTGGATGCCGACGGGAATTTGATAGACGTGGAAGATTACCGCTCTGAAGATAATAAACACGGTACGCCCTATCTTGTGGTCAAAGGGGTCAGATCAGGTACTGCACCCAAGCCCTACCTGTTTTGGGACAATGTGGAATACACATGTAACTATGTCGCACCCAGCCCTAAAAATTCCCCCGAGCGTCAGGCTGAACTGCTTAGGAAAGCCGCCTTGAAACATAACGCCCTCGTTGATAAATTCAAAGCAGTCTCGTCAAAATATCCGGAGAATACGGCTTTAAAAGCGGTATGTCTTTTCTATGAAAACGGAGGTTTGGAAAATCTTTATGCTCACCACATGTGGCAGGAGATTATTAAAAAACCGACAGTAAACATCTCTTATCGTCTTGACAAAGCTACTGACACAGTTCCAGAAATAGTTGCCGAAGAACCTTGTCTTGAAAATGAAATAGCAGACTCATCCGGCAATGAAGATTCAGAGAAACAGTCAATTTGCCTCATATCCGGCAAGCCATGCGAGCCGGTTGAATCCACCTCTCCTACACCCATACCTGGCTCTCAGGCAACTGCACGCCTCGTGTCATTCCAAATTAATTCCGGCTATGATTCGTATGGAAAGCAAAAAGGCCTCAATGCTCCTATATCCAAAGAGGCTGAGGCAAGCTATACGACAGCCCTCAACCGACTGCTTGGCAAAGGATCTCAAAACAAATACATCATCGGTAACAGAACGTTCGTTTTCTGGGGATCATCAAACTCGGAAGCGACAGTCATGCTTGAAAATGCATTGGCAAAAGAGCTGAACGGATTCGACGATGACATAGAAGAAACTGACGAAGATGATCCGAATGTAAGAGTGGAGACTGTAACAAAGGTGTTCGAGTCAATATATTACGGCAATGTGCCGGGAGCACTCACTGACCGCTTTTATATTCTTGGACTCGCACCAAACTCTGCAAGAATAGCAGTAACCCACTGGAGCGACACCTCGCTCAGAGATTTCGCATCAAACATGCTGAAACATCATGAAGATATGGAAATAGCAGACAGGCGAACGGATAAAAAAACGTATACCGGTCTATACAATATCCTGCGTGCTATTACAGTCAATGGAAAAGTATCTGACATTAAGTCCAATCTGCCCGAAGCAATAGTCAAAAGTATTGTCGAAGGGCGCCCATATCCCTATTCATTGATGCAACAGGTGATACTCCGCATTCATGCTGACCATAAGATCGACATCGTGCGTGCAGCTATTATCAAAGCATATCTTAATCGAATTGACAGAAACAAACAAAAACAACTCACAGTAATGCTTAACAAAGAAGAAAAAAACATCGGCTACCTGTGCGGCCGCCTCTTCGCCGTACTTGAATACACGCAGAGAAAAGCATTGGGAACTTCTACATTTGCCGACAAATACCTTGGTGCGGCTATGTCCAGCCCTGCCAAGGTATTCCCGACATTGATTAAACTGACAGAACATCATCTTAGCAAGATAAACTCTCCTGGCTTCAAAATATACATCGAAAAAATTAGACAAGAGATTTTGGCAAAAATCTCTTCCCCCGTATTTCCTACGCAATTGGATATAAATAGACAAGGAGGTTTTGTGATAGGCCACCATCATCAAATGGGTGATTTATATACCCATAAAGATGAAGAAAATAAAGTAGAAAACGACAATAACTAAATACAAAATATTATGAGCAAGATCAACAATCGCTACGATTTTATTTACATTTTTGATGTACAGGACGGCAACCCCAATGGCGATCCGGATTCCGGCAATCTCCCTCGTATGGACGCAGAGACAGGCGAAGGACTGGTAAGTGATGTCTGCCTGAAACGCAAAATACGCAACTACGTGCAAGTGGTCAAAGGGTGTGCTGAAGGCTACGATATCTTCATAAAAGAAAAGGCTGTTCTCAATAAAGCTATTGAGGGCGCCTATGAGGATGAACGTGTGAAAAATGCAAAAGAGGCAGACAAAACCGATGCAGCACGCGACGTGATGTGCCGCCGCTATTTTGATGTCCGTACTTTCGGCGCCGTTATGTCGACAGGCGAAAAAACTAAAAATGCCGGACAGGTGCGTGGTCCCATACAGTTGACATTCGGTCGTTCGGTAAGTCCCATTATCAGTCAGGAACATTCCATCACCCGAATGGCAGTAGCGTCTGACAAAGAATCTGATAAACAGGCTGGTGGCAACCGCACTATCGGTCGAAAATCCACCGTTCCTTACGGACTGTACGTGGCACGAGGATTTGTGTCAGCTAATCTTGCGCAACAGACCGGCTTCAGTGAGGAGGATCTTGATCTCGTATGGGAAGCTCTCTCCAATATGTTTGACTGCGACCGCTCCGCAGCACGCGGACTTATGAGTGCACGTCGTCTGATTGTATTCAAACACGGTAGCGTATTAGGCAATGCTCCGGCAAACAAACTTTTTGATCTTGTAAGCATAGAGCAGATTGACAAGGAGAAAACAAATCGAAGCTTTGCCGACTATCGGATTGTAATAGATCGGGATAACTGCCCTGCAAACGTGGAAATCATCGAAGTAATCTGATTATCAAGTGCTATGTTTGACCCCGATAATTATTTAATGTTATCAGGAATACAACACTATGTATTCTGTCCACATCAATGGGCTATGATTCATATAGAGCAGATATGGGACGACAACCGACTCACTGCGGAGGGTCAGATAATGCACAATAATGCCGACAATCCTGCTTATAGACAGAAAAATGGTGATTTGATCACACTCAGAAGGGTTGCGATCGCCTCGGCAAGTCTCGGACTTTATGGATTCAGTGATGCCGTGGAGTTAATTCCATCGACAACATCCGAAAGATCAGTCATTCATCCGTCATATCCCGGATACTGGCGTATGCATCCCATCGAATATAAACATGGAAGACCTAAGCCCGACCTGCGCGACAAAGTGCAGGTCGTGGCTCAGGCAATTTGTCTTGAGGGAATGTTCCAGACTGTTATATCGGAATGTTCTATTTATTATGGAGATAGCAACAGTCGAATCACATTTGAAATTGACAATGAAATCCGGGCTTTTACAGTAGAGTGTGCTATTGAAATGCATCGAATTTTTGACGCAGGAATAATTCCGGCATCTATCTACAAACCTCATTGCCGAAACTGCTCCCTTTTTCACGAATGCATGCCAAAAACACCTTCTCAAACGGCTGTGAATAATTACCTTAAAACCAATCTCTATGAGGAAACTTCTTAATACACTTTATGTAACTACACCGGAGGCATATCTTTCAAAGGATGGTCTGAATGCCGTTATATCAGTAAAACAGCAAGAAGTTTTCCGCATTCCTATCGTCAATATTGAGCATATAGTAACATTTGGTTATATGGGAGCAAGCCCGGGATTGATGAAACTGTGTGCTGATAATGGTGTCTCTTTGACATTTCTTTCGCCCAATGGCAGGTTTATTGGTCGATTTCAAGGACCAGTTACAGGGAATGTCTTACTTAGGACACGACAATATCGTTTGGCGTCAGACCCAAACTACTCGCTATCGCTTGCACGAATCTTAATAGCCGCCAAAATCAACAATTACCGGCAGATATTGCTAAGACAATTACGTGATTACGGGAGTAACACAAGTATTGAAGAAGTTGAAAGGAAACTGAAAAACTGTAAAAAATTGGCATTGAAATCAACTTCAAACGACGAATTGCGTGGACACGAAGGAGATGCAGCCTCTGCTTATTTCTCTGTATTCACCCATTTATTGCGTACTACTGATCCAGTATTCCACTTTAACGGTAGAAACCGCCGTCCCCCTCGAGATGCTGTAAACTGCATGCTTTCGTTTATATATACACTTATCGCCAATGATTGTACAGCTGCTCTTGAATCTGTAGGACTGGATCCATACGTCGGTTTGTTCCACACCATTCGCCCGGGACGCCCATCTCTTGCCCTTGATATTATGGAAGAAATGAGAGCATATCTCGGAGACCGATTAGTGCTTTCGCTTATTAACAGACGACAGGTAAGCGGACGCGATTTTATCTCTCAGGGAGAAGACACCGTTACAACAACAGATGACGGGCGCAAAACCATTCTTCAGGCATGGCAACAACGAAAGAAAGAGATAATCACACATCCGTTCCTAAACGAAAAGATACAGATAGGATTATTACCTTATGTGCAGAGCCAACTGCTTGCCCGCGCCATTCGCGACAGTATTGAAATTTATCCACCGTTTCTAATCAAATAACCAATATGCTTATACTAATAACATACGACGTAGAGACATCTACAGGGGAAGGACGTAAACGACTACGCCAGGTCGCACGCGAATGTGTAAACTATGGTCATCGTGTGCAAAATTCAGTATTTGAATGCGTCCTCTCTGAGGCTCAATTTGTCATACTTCGTGAGAAACTTAAAAAAATAATTAATAACTCAACAGATAGTATTCGCTTTTATTTTTTAGGCAGTAACTGGGAACGTCATATTGAATCCATAGGACTCAATCGCGCCCTTGACACTAATTCTGCTTTGATTATTTGATATTCCTCAATAAGTTCGTCTATAGGACATTTATGTGCAAATAATTTCGAAGAATATTGGATTTCATAACAAGAATTTCTAAATTTGCACAAGACACAAAAGAGGCTATTATAAGTACCTCCGCGAACCTTTGGCATTGCATAAAACCAGCTTACATTCGCGAATTCACAACGTCCTTAATATTAAGCTAATAATAGAATTTTATTTTTGAGACAACGAATTATTCAAAAATTTTTATTACTTTCGCGTAAAGGATCATAAAAAATCCTCAAATAAAAGCATTTATATACAATGCTGTCGCGCCCCATACGGGCGCGTGGATTGAAACCGGTAGTGTCGGTGACTGCCGGGAGGGACTTGAGGTCGCGCCCCATACGGGCGCGTGGATTGAAACCTTGTACTCGCAGTAAGGCCCGATTTTTAAAAAAGCGTCGCGCCCCATACGGGCGCGTGGATTGAAACCGACGGCTACGTGTCGGCGAGAGGGCAGAACACCTGTCGCGCCCCATACGGGCGCGTGGATTGAAACTGCTCCGTCATCGGGTCAGGCGTTGGTTTACAAGTCGCGCCCCATACGGGCGCGTGGATTGAAACTGACACATATTATCTCGACGCCGACCAATCAAAAGTCGCGCCCCATACGGGCGCGTGGATTGAAACCCCCCGAGAGAGTTCGCGTTGGCGACGGTGTCGGGTCGCGCCCCATACGGACGCGTGGATTGAAACTAAATACAGCCAACACCACAGAAGTAGGTCTGCGAGTCGCGCCCCATACGGGCGCGTGGATTGAAACCAATAATAAACGACTTCGCAACAATCACATCATTGTCGCGCCCCATACGGGCGCGTGGATTGAAACTGAAAAAGTGAGCAACCGCGACGACGAGAGCCGCGTCGCGCCCCATACGGGCGCGTGGATTGAAACTCCGAGAACTTGAACTTTTTGGAGGCAACACCGGGTCGCGCCCCATACGGGCGCGTGGATTGAAACCTGTCTCAG
>CAJTZQ010000043.1 GCA_910583795.1 uncultured Muribaculaceae bacterium | reverse complement strand
GGAGAAGGGTCTCGATTGAATCGAGCTCCCCGTTGTCTTTCCATGAGAACCAGTGGGGAAGGTTGCGGACAAGGAATTCGGCGGAAGCGAGTTTTTCAGTGCTGTCCCCGTAATGAGTGAGCACCTTCCGAAGCTCAGGGGCATTCTCCCCGGCATATTCCAACGCATGTTCCAACCGAAAATTATCCGATACATGGGACATACAGCTGCACATAATCGCAGACAGTATAATTATATATAATTTCACCTGATAAATATTAAAACACAGTACTCCGTTTTATGATGTCCTCTATAATGTCGATTTTACATTTCAACATGTGATGATAATTAGTATAGACAAGTACTTAGTTTTTACCAATATCATATATTCTTAAAAAAGACTTTTCACCATTGTGAGAACCTAATGCTATAATTTGGTTGTTCATGGCATCATAAACGAACCTACCTATGCCATCTTCCAATAGATATTTTATTTGAGGCTTACCATCAAGGCTGTATTGATGTATTTCTTTAATTTCTGTCCCCTCATCAATCAAAGATCCTGAATAGGAAGCCAGTATACAATTTTTCCCAAATGATGTATAAACGTATCCTACTCTGGTGTTTTCATTACTTTTGGGTAGGTCTACAGAAGAATGTTCCACATCATATTCCATATCAAAAAAACCATTATTCCATAAATGTTTTAGCCCTGTATTATCAATAGCAAAACAGTCAATTTTTCCGTTTGCCCATATCGACCTTACAGCCATATGCCTGTCTTTAGAAATACAGGCAGGTCCTGTACATGCAAGATGATGTGTAAATTCCGATATTTTCTCTGGTTTTGTCGGCCAATAGGACAAGGAATCAATCAGAATGCCGTTGTTATCCAATATTTCGTAAGAATTATCTGTCTGAATGTTCAAAGAAAGAAATTTATCGTCGTTTAATGGCGATACCTGATATCGGAAAGGTATCCCATCAATCAGGGTACGCATATCTAATGTTGAGTCTTTGAAATTCATTGCTCTTACGATTCCAAGGTTTGAATCATATAGACATATTTCATTATCATTAAGGGAATCAATAGAAAATATCTGCATGAATTCCTGAGGTCCTTGACCAGTCCCGCCTTTTCTGAACCTGAGAGTAAAATCCCGGTCAAAAACCGTTATGATATTATCATTCCCTGTAACGATGACACTGTTGGAGAGAACCAACAGATGTGATGGTTTAAGAATACCATGTTCTTCGAGATTTATCTCTTTTAATGGAGTAATCTTTATTTCCTGTTCAAATATTGGAGAGCTTCCGCCATCGTGACATGCTGATAATAATGATGAAAGCGTTATAAGAATCAACGCATCTATTATTGAAAGTTTCATAATATAAGCGGTTTATGACTTTTGAATTTTAGCATGTTTTGCTGAAAAATAAATGTGTACATGTTCATACGGTATTGATAATTACTGAATAAATTAATCAAATACCTTTTACGAATTTTATGTACACATTTATTTTTAATGAAAACTTAATATGTTTTAATCCCTTTTTTTGTCGTGGTAAGTCGCTACGAGTGTGGATCCACTGTATACAAAGCATACGGAGTTTTTACACTCGCTGCAGCTTACGACCCCTGGAGTTTCATTGCCGCTTAGAGCCTCAAGGTTGGAAATCTGTGTGGGGGTGAAGTCATACGCCTGGGCGCGGCTTTCGGAAAGCAGGAAGCCTCCTGCTGTGAGGGCTGCTATTGCAAGCCCTCCAAAAACAAGTTTCTTCATTTTGATAAGGTTTATGGACAGACTAATGCCTGTTCTGGTTAAAATTGTGTTATTGGGCTGAGATCTCTCCGGAAAGTTCGAATTGAATCTCATTTTGGTTTTCGAAGAAAAGGTTTACCGTACGGTAGAAATCGCCGGGCATCGTGTCATTGAATGTAACTGTGACGGTATAGTCAGATTTTGGCGGGATTGTTATCGTTGACACCGTGCCGACGGTGCAGTCGCAGGAAGAAATGATTTTCCTGACCTTCAGGGTGTCACCGATCTCGTTTTTCAACGTAAAGATATGGCTTACCCTTTCACCGGGAGTTATCAGTCCGAAGTCATGTTCATATGTCATTAGACCTCCTTCGGATAACTCCCCGGTATCTCCGCCCCCGATTATCCGCAGATATTCATCACTGATTTTACGGTTGATCACCGGATTGCCGATCAGCAACACTTTGTGGCCACTTGCGATAAGGAACGTGTTGCACTGGTTGTCGACCGGGAAACGGTTAAGACCGTTGACTTTTCCATCTGCATCCATCACTACAGGATAACTGAAGGCATCGCGTTTGATAAGATAGGACAGTTCCTTTTTATCAGGGCTGCCTGCTATCATGACAAGGGCGACATTCCGAGACGGTTTCAATGAATCCACCTTGTTCATGAACTCGTTCCAGAACGGGAGTTTCATCCGGCAGCCGGTGCAACCTGTGGAATCATAGTAAGACACAATTGTAAAGTCAGCGGTCGGTGGGGCAATCATCTCTCCGGTGACGGTCATCATGGAGTCGGGAAACAGGATCTCCTTGCCAATCCATTCCTCAACAGCCTCGGCATAGACATCCCTCTCCGATTTCTTGCAGGAGGGAACTATTGCCAGAACCAACAACATCAATGCCAATATTCGAAATGATTTCATGATAGTCGGGTGACTTTGAAAGTGTCAGTCAGCATTGAAAATCCCGGAATAAACGGAACCGTCTTCCGTGATACAGGATATCATGTAAGATCCATGCAGCGTGCCGGTGTATAGATAATAACAGTTATCCTCCGACAACGAAGCACTGAAATAATCGCCAGATTCCATTCCCGTGACTTCTGTCATTAAGATAGATTTTTCTGCAAACGGGGTAAACTGGATTCCCATACCGTCATAATAATACCCGATATAGAGTTTTGACGGCATACGGTGCTTTTTGGGATTCCCGTCACGTTCCAAACGCCCACCGTTCTCATTATTCGTTGTATCTTCAGATGAAGACGGCGTTTCTGATTCATCACCATTATCCGCGTATGAAACATTTACGGAGCATGTCATCGAAAGGATGACAAGTAAAATTGAGAATATCTTTTCCATATCTTGAGAAATTTTTCCGCAAATTTAATTTCGGGAAGTCCATTTCTCCAAATTTTGCATCTGTCGTCTACATGTATTTATATATTAATACTTTACGTTAAATAGAGGCTAAAATATGGCTATTTTTTGCGAGGAAACGACAGATGAAAAATTGCGTTTTGGACGTTTTTTTGCATCTTTTTGGACGTTTTTTCAATCTCTGAGCCTTCCTTTTTTACTATGCTATTTTTTGAAAAGTATACCCAGCAGTTCCTCTTTCCTTTCCGATGTAGAGCGGCTTAAACTTGACTTGAGTCTTGATTTGCGGCTATAGAAATTATCCGGATGAATCTTAAAAATCAGGCACAGCGATTCTATCGACATACCGAAATAAAGATATGCAGCCAACCTTCGCTGATTCGAATTGAAACCTTGCAACGAATCGTAAACATCTCTCAACAATCCACCGGTTGCATTGTTGATCTCAGATTCAAGCTCTTCAAGAAACCGGTCGTCGCTCCTGAGTTTAGCGATATTCTTTTCCATCTCATCCAACAAATGACCGATCTGTTTTTTATCACTTTTGTAATATTCTGAATAGAGTCTGTCAAGATGAATGAAAATGGTGGAGAGTAATGGCGTTGCGGCATTACTTGTATTACTCTTTTCGCTGACTTTATCTACGATAGAATTATTAACCGCTTTTAAATCTTCATTATCTTTTAAAAGGTTGCCCAGCTCCTTCGACAAAAGCCCCACCTTATCCAGAAGATCCTGCATTCTCCTGTTTTTTCTATCCGAAAGTATCTTAAATATTAGTATGGCAACCAATATGGTAAGAATTGAAGACAGTATAAGCAATCTGTTTAATAATCTGGTTGAGGAAAGTTCTTTCTGCGAGTCAGACAATTTTTTATCATGATGTTGCTTAATAATATAATGCGATTCTTTGACATCTTTCTGCCAAATTTTTAGGTTTAATTCGCGATACTCCTTTTTGAGTGATTCAAATGCCCTTTTATAATCCCCGATCAGCAAATAATACTCATGATATACCGCATCCTCCCCATATTCTTTAGTTATGACACCGGCTATTTCCTTGATGGAATCTGCCGGAGCATTGTCCTCCACCATAGCCCAAAGTAGAAAATTCTTATCCCTCAGAGCCATGTCGTCTTTATCCATATCATAAAGCTTATTAAGGAATTTTCTTGCCGAGCGATAGTCTTTCTTCCACAGACAGGCATTTCCAAGCGAACTCAGGGATTCACTTATCAAACCGGTGTCACGGCAACTGATGCCATCCTCATAAACCTCTTTCATCAGGGCGATACCTTCTTCAGCGCGGTCATTTTCCGTCAAAGTGGAAGCATACCACAATTTGGATTCTTGCTCAAATATCAATGAATCCAGTTTTTGAAACTGTTCCCAAGTCTTTTTTGCGTATTTACTCTTTTGCAATCTGTCGCCTAATCTTCCTTCCACCTCGCTGAGTGCCCAATAAATTTTCGCGATATAATAGTTTTCTGTGGTGTCAGCCAATTCGAGCGCATCAAGAAAAGTGACCACGGCGCTCCCGTATGCTTCTGCATTCTGTAAGATCCTTCCCTTATAGTACAGAGCCCGCATCTGATTGCGGCTGTCTTCCAAATTCCCGAACACCTGTGCGGCGCGAGATATCCTTTCAGCAACAGTATCATCGTGGAAAGTCTTGTCGCGGGCTTCCGCCCACAACAGGTCAAACATCGCCTTGTCTCTATCTGTCGTCAACAATGTCGTGTCAAAATCAATGAGCAAACCATAGGCTGAGTCAGGGTCGGTCACAAGCATGGCGTCAATCTCCCGGATGCCATGCGCCAAAGACTCCCCTCTGTCACAACATACGAAAACAGATGTAAACACGACTAACACAACCGCAACAAAGGATCTAAACATAGTTTGGTGTAATCATTCAAAATCTTCCGCTGTCCGCTCTTGTGTAACGGCAATCCGGTCTGAAATAGTACGTTCCTGTCAATTTTAACATAAGTCAAATGTAAACATTAAGAAATTGTTTAAATTTATTTGTCGAAGGAATTGAGAGGATTTGTCAAGCAGATTTTTGATATTTATGAAGGAGTTATGGGGGGCTATAATGACTGAATGAATATCATAAAGATGCCGACAAAGACCTCAATAACAAGATAAAATAAATTTTAAACAGTTTCTAAACTATTCCATAAAAACAGTACCCCTTCAGCAAATAACATATTTTGCCGAAGGGGTACTGTTTTTATTAAATTCAATGTGGAATGGTTTCCTTACTTTTTTCTTTTGGAGAGGAGGCGGGAGAGCGCTTCGAGGTTGTCGACGCCTACGATGTCGACACCTTCACGAAGCTGTAGCTTAGCCCATTCTTCCGTGTCGGGAGCTCCCCAGAAACGGATAAGTTTACCTTCTGAATGTGCCTGCTTAACAAGGCTTCTCAATGTCTTGAGGTCTTTTGCCGATATTTTCCCCTTGCCGTTCCAACTCATGAAATCCTGATAGTTGTCGCTCACCACAGGCATAAGAGTGTTGGGAATCCCTTTGCCAAGATCTTCAAATTTACCGTCGAGAGATGCATAGCGGGGCGTCTTCTGTGAGGGGAGGGTCTCAAGGGGACGGGAGCCGGAGAAAAACAGGAGTATCGGACCTTCCGTGAATTTACCGTCAGGGCCTACGCTACAGAACTTATCGGCGTTAGCTTCAAGGACAGGTCGCAATGCCTCATAAAAATTGTCGCCATTGCGCTTGATGTCGATCATGAGATAGAAAGGACGGTCGGCACCTTTGTAGACAGACCCGCCGTTGCGGTTGATACGGTCGAACAACGGCTCCAGGTAAAGATCCTCAAGATAGCGGAATGCAAGAGTGTCGTCGGGAAGGTCGTGCGCCACCACCATACGGTCTCCTACAAGGTAGCAGTCAGCCTCCACGCAGTTGAACCCGAATTCGAGCGCCTCAGACAACGGGCGTGCATGTGCGTAGTCATTGTGAGAGAAAGCATTATATAAGGGCTTAGCCTCTTCATCGGGAATAAAGAGCATGGAATCCGGAATCAGCTGCTCGTCGATATCGACTCCGCTGAATCCCACTTCGAGCTGCTGACCCATATAGTTCTCGAAGTAGTCTATGGTGAGGTCGTGGAATCCCGGTTCGAGAGCCACTTTCCCTTCCCTGCGGCGTGCGCTGTGTCCGCCGTCATTGTCAACCACTCTTTTCCCGTCGATGCGAAGCACCGAACCGTCGTCGGAATAAGTGTAGAAACGATATACCCCACGCTCAGGTATATTTATGCGGGTATGAAACCGGTATGCGAAATGATCTTCGGCAGGGGCTTTTGTGATGTCAAAGTTTTTCATCACTCCCGAAGACCTTCTCATTGAATCGGCTATATGGGTTGTATGTTTGCAGAGCCCTTCATAGTAGATGTAGTTCACTCCGTTTTTTCTCCCTTTTTGCTTTACGGCAGGGAGATATGCCATCCTTGCGGCATCCTCGTCGTTGAGTCCGGAGGGATAGTGCCAAGCCGGTTCCTTTCCGTCGGGAGTCGTGACCCAAGTGTCGAATTTATTCTTCCCTTCATACATGTCGAACACACGTCCACCGCGTTTAAGCACTCCGTATGCCTCGGCACCGGTGGTTCGCCCGAATCCTAACGCCACATCCTTTGTCATCCCGACATAATCGTTGTCGTGGTCATGCCCGGTGAAGATACCCATTACGGCAGACATCTCCGCAACAGATGCAAACAGTCCGGAATTTAATCCCCCCGGAGCACCGGCGCCTTCGTGCATGTTGCCGTAGGTCTTGTCATCGTTGATCACTTCCCCATATTCCATGAGGGGGATATGGAAAAATGCGAGTGCCGGAAGAGGCTTGCCATTGTTGCCGCGTGCAAGTTCTTCCACCTTGTCGCGAAACCAGGCGATCTGATCGAAATGAATCCAGTCGTAATGACCGAGTTTCTGAACGGGTTGATAGTCGTTGGAATCGATCATATATATCGCTCCGGCGGGAGTGCCGTCATTTCCTTCAACAACTATTGCCGTGTTGCCGCATCCGTGAAGATTTTCCGGACCTTTGTCGCCCACATACATCGGAGACTGCAGGAGGATATTATAAATTGAATCCTTAGTGAGATATTCGGCATCATGGTTGCCGAGAGTGACAGTGAAAGGGGTCTTTGTATCTTCGAATATTTTCATCACCTGGCGCCATCCGTCGGTTGCAGGGTCATAGCAGACCACATCTCCCGTGATCACGGCAAGCTGGGGCTGTTCTGCGGCAATAACCTTTCGGATAGTAGCTTCCGTCGTGGCACAGTTTTCAGCATATGGTTTCCAATGAATGTCGGTAAACTGCACGATCCTGAATTTTCCATCCTTAAATTTCATTTCAGGCTGATTCCCTTTCGCGAAAAGAGAGGATGACAGAAAGAGGCTTAATATTAAAAATGATATTATTTTTTCCATTTCAAGTCGGGATTAAAGAGGGTTTGAGAGAATTTCAGGATGTTTCTCCGCTGTCTTGAGGATAAGTTCACCGAAAAGAGTGTTTGCCCAGGCAAACCATGATCGGGTGAATTTTGATGCGTCGTCGCAATGGAAAGATTCATGCATCATGCCCGTGCCTCCGTCGGTGTCGCGAAGCATTTTCAGGCATTCCCGGATCTCTTCAGGGTTTTCCGAGGTCAACCCTTTCATTATTATGCTCATTTGCCATGGATGGTTGAACCCGACGTGGGGACCTCCTATACCTTCTCCGGCTTTCCCCTTGAAGAAATAAGGATTGTTGTCGCTCCACACCAATTCGCGGGTATTCACATAGATCGGATCGTCTATGGTGCAATATCCGAGGTAAGGTGCCGAGAGAAGGCTGGGGACATTGGCATCATCCATAAAAGTGTGGTTGCCGAAACCATCCACCTCAAACGCATATACTTTACCAAGAGAGGGATGGTCGACGACCGCATATTTCCTGATTCCTGCATCGACTTCATCAGCAAGCGCCTCACATTCGCCGGCAAAAACGTCATTTCCGTAGACAGATCTTTCAATCTCGGCAAGCTGGCGCAACGACACTACCGCCATCATATTGGAGGGGACGAGAAATCCGTATTGAGTGGCATCGTCAGAAGGACGGAATGCTGAAAAAATCATACCTGTCGGTTTCACGGGAGCTCCCCAACCCTCGTTGATCTGTGAGTCGGTGGGACGTTCACATTCCCGGTAGAAACTGTAAGGACCGAGCCCGTCTTTACGTTGTTGCACCCGCATAGTCTCCACGGCAAGCTGCATGGCTTTCTGCCATGTGGCATCAAAAACAGATTTGTCGCCAGTGAGTTTCCAATATTGATAGGCAAGGCGGATGGGGTAGCATAAAGAATCGAGTTCGTATTTCCTCTCATGAAGCTCCTTCACCATGTGTTGGGTATAGTCTGTTTCCCAGAAACTTCCTTTCGGACCGTCGTTAAACGCATTGGCGTAAGGATCGATCAAAATGCATGCCGCCTGCCGGTTTATAAGACCGGCTATCAGATTCATAAGCTCCTCATCGGAAGATGCAAGGCTCAGATAAGGCCAGACCTGTGCTGAAGAATCACGTAGCCACATGGCATCGATGTCTCCGGTGATTACAAAGGTGTCGGGACGTCCGTCGCTTTCCTTATACTTGACAGTGGTGTCGAGAGTGTTGGGGAAACACACTTCGAACATGTGGCGCAGCTTGGGGTCAGCTATTTTAGGTGCAGTCTCGGCAATTTTGCTTTCGACAGCTTTTGATACGAAATGTCGTTGCGTCACGTCGGGACGTTCCGTCATTTTTATGGTAGATGCTTCCGAAGCCGGCGCACATATTATAGAAACGGCAGCTGCCAGCCCATATCCGATAAGTCTTGCAGATATCATAATGCTGTTCAGGGTTTAGGGTTCAGAGTTTTCCGTTGTCCGTTTTCCGTTGTCCGTTTTCCGTTGGGAGAATAATTGTGATTGATCAGGATTAATCTTGAATCTCACAACTCACAACTTACAACTCACAACTCACAACTAATAATTATTTTTTCCGGGAACAATGTCGATGTTTTTTACATGGTTCTTTCCATACATCACTTTCAATTTGAACGGGATGTTGGATTCCACTGTGAGTTTAGGTTCCTCTTCAGCCGACCGACGTTTTTCAGAAATAAGTTTAATTGATCCGTCAGGTCCGAAAGGGTAACGTTCGATTCCGTGTTGTTCGGTCAGTCCCATGTCCCATACAATCTCTTTTTCAGCGTAGTCGCCACGGATTCCGAATATAAACTCGATAAGTTCACCGATCGGAGCGAGCCCTGTCCAGCCGATAAACTCTTTTCGTGCCATAAATCCGGGATCGTCTGTCTCAGGGGAGTAATATTCCCAGAATGTCCCGGTCTTTTTAAAGACTTCAAACACCTGATTATAATGATTTTGGGCGATTTCACGCGCGAGATCGTTGTAACCGTTTTTCACAAGACCGGTCATCACCATATAGTTGGTTCCGGGCCATACACCTCCTTGCCAGTATCTGCCGTTCTCTTTATATTTAGGATGGTCGGCGGAAAGAGAGGGCACCATTCCGGGACGTTTGAATTCTTTGGGATCTTTGAGATGAGACACAAGCCTGTCGAGTCTCTTTTTGTCAAGCACACCGGGAGTGTGAAGCACCCAGTATGCTCCGACTCCCTTTGTAGGACAAAGAGAACCGTCGGCATATTGATCGTGAAGGAATCCTGTCTTTTCATCCCAGAGGTTTTTCCCGATATATTCGGAGAGCATTTTAGCCTCGTCCTCAAAATCCTCAATCTCCTGCCAGCGTTCTATAAAGAACCCCATTTCAAGGAGAAGGTTTGCTGCAAACAGCTCCTGGATATTGGTGTCGAGCCAGGTCATGTGTCCGTGGCTGAAAATCTGGTTGTATTTCTCAGGCACGCGGGGCATATTGTCCATACCTGTGCCCCAACCGCTGCTCCAGTAAGTGCCGTTCTGCCAGGTGTGGTTAAGTCTTAACCATTTATAATAGGCACACAATGAGGCAAACACTTTGTGGAGACGGTCGATATTGCCGAACTGATGATAGTAGACCATTTCGCACCAGGGAATGAGGTTCGGACCGGTGCTGGTAGGGTCGTAACGTTCAAAACAGTCAGCCCCGTCACCCTTTATTTCGCGGCAAATAAAACCGTCGGGATGCTGCTTTGCGTAGAAGTTGTCGAGTGTGCGCTGAAAGGGGAAGAATCGGTCGCCGTAACGGGCGAACATCAGGATGAAAGAGGAGTCCCACATGAAGATGTTGCCGTTGTAGGCGGTGTCCATATAAGTGCTCACAAATCCTGAACCTTCCTCCGGCTGACGGATGTTGCCGACAGCGATCTCCCATGCCCTCCAATACATCTCGATCTCCTTCTCATGTCCTTCCCACACAGGCACAGGAAGAATCTCCTTTGCCTGTTCGAAAGTGCCGACGGCGATTGTGTCGGGTTTCATTGTCCGAAACTCGTTTTCTGCGGTGAGGGGCTCTTTGACGTAAGTGTTTTTATATGGAATCTTATATTTCTCGTTATTTCCGCACGACTGAGCTGAAGCGTCAATGTCGAGAAGGGATAAAGACAATATGCCCAGGAGGAGAGAAATCAAAGGTCTGTACATACCAAATTATTTTTCAAATTCTATATTTAGAAGCTTCATGATGTTTTTCGCCACATCAGTGTTGTCGATAATGCCGGTGAAATTTTCTGAACCAGGACCGAAAGCATAGATCGGTACCATTGTCCCGCTATGTCCGCCGGTAGAGAACTTGCAGACGATTTTGCCCTGTTCAAGATCGCCGTCTACAAGAGTAAGACCTCCTGTCTCATGGTCTGCAGTGACAACCACAAGAGTCTCACCGTCTTTTGCCGCCCAATCGAAAATGGCTCCGACAGTGCGGTCGAAGTCATGGGTTTCCTGCATAAGGAGGTCGATATCGTTGAAATGTCCATAGTCGTCAAGCTGCGAGCCTTCTATCATAAGGAAGAAGCCGTTTGGATTCTTGTCAAGAACATTTATTGCCTGCAGGGCGGCACGTTCGAGATAGTTGCCGCGCACGGCAGGAAGCTGTGTGTCGAAAGAATCGGTCACACAGAACACTTTTCCTGATTTTATCTTTGCCATCTCGTCAAGAGATCTTGGAGTCTTGAATCCTTTAGCCTGCAATTCCTTGAAAAGATCGCGACCATCCTTGCGGTTGATCATCTTCGACCATCCGGGACCTACGACCACATCTGCCTGGGTGTCGACATATTGAGCCATGATCTGGTCTTCCATTTCACGGTCTACCACATGGCAGCAGAAATCGGCGGGTGTGGCATCCCAAAGACGGCATGTCACGGCAACACCTGACGACATCCCCTTGTCTTTTGCGTATTCAACGAGAGATTTTGCCGGATTGCCTTCACCGTCAACACCGACCGAATGATATTTTGTCTTCTTCCCGGATGCAAGAGCAGTGCCGCCCGCACCGGAGTCAGTGATCAGTTTATCCAGACAGTTGGTCTTTGAAAGACCTGTGTATTGGGCATTGTCAAGGAAAAGTTTTCCCCTGTTTGCAGACCAGGCCGACTGAATGTGGCAGAGGCTCATACCGTCGCCTATCATTAGGATGACATTTTTCACCTTATTCCCTTTTGGTGCTTCTATTACAGAGACTTCGTAGGGATTCTCCATAACGTAGGTCAGTTCTTTATCTCGACCCTTCACATCAGCGTGGAGCGAGGGTGCAGCCATAGCGGCAAGAAGGAGAGCGGATATGTACTTATTATTGAATTTCATTAGGGCTTTTATGTTTAATTAGTAATTATCAATTAGTAATTTATAAATTGCTAATTGCTAATTACTAATTGCTAATTGATATTTAGGGGTTTTATTTTAGTTTGAGGGTTACGAGGAGGGGGGCATGGTCTGATAGAAACTCTTCGTTTTCAGTTTCCGCGAGTACACCGTAACGAAGCACGTCCATGTCTCCACGAACAAAAACATAATCGATAAGGGGACGTTTGTCGTATGGGAGCTCACCGAAATCGTGCCAGCTCCAAGACGGTCCGTAGACTATATTTGCCAGACTTTTTGAATCGTTAAGATGATTCTTGTCGGCAGGGTTTGTGACATGTTTCACCACATCGGAGTCCGGAGTTGAATTGAAGTCACCCGTTACGATTACCGGAGCACCCTGGCTAAGTTCATTGACTTTATCGAAGATGAGATTTATACCTTCCCTACGTGCCACCTGTCCGACATGGTCAAGGTGGGTGTTAAGAACAAACAGCGATTTCCCGGTAAGATTATCTTGCAGGCGAGCCCAGGTTGCGATACGTTCGCACGCTCCGTCCCATCCTTTTGAACCGGCAACTTCAGGAGTCTCGCTGAGCCAGAAATACCCGTCTGCTATTTTTGAGAAGCGGTCTTTCTTAAAGAAAAGGGCGCTATATTCACCTTTCTCTTTCCCATCTTCGCGTCCTACTCCCAATGCCACATAGCCCGGAAGACGGTCCTTGAGATCGTCAAGCTGATTTTTAAGCACTTCCTGTGCCCCTACGATGTCGGCGTCATAGAATTTGATGGCGTTGGCTGCGCGGTCTTTACGGTTTTTCCAGTTGTTGACCCCATCTTCAGGATTGTCATATCTGATATTGAACGACATGACGTTGATAAGAGCGTTGACAGCCGGTGTCACTGTCTGATTGGGATTACTTTCGGTAGTTCCATTATCGCTGTTTGCAGACCCGCAAGCAAGAAGCACGGCTGCAAGCGACAGGCATATAATTATCTTTTTCATTTTGTATGGTGTTAAGTTGTTTTAATTCAGAAATAACGCAGATGCGGGAATAGGAGAAAATTCTTTTGTCCCGGGAAGTTTCCAATCCCATTCAAGGCTCTCTCCCTCATAATCCTCGAAATAGAGAAGACGATAAGAGTGGAATCCTTCGTCGAGTGGAATCATACCGGTCGCTGAGATTGCGGAATGACCGCCGTCGTTGTTGACCACAGTTTTCCCGTCAATAATAAGCACGGAACCATCGTCGGAGGTGGTGCGGAATGTGTAGATTCCTGTAGAGGGCACTTTTATATAGCCGGTGAATATGAATGCGAAATGATCCGGCTGCATAGCCTCTTTTAATGAAGGTTCGGGAAGTGTGCCTGATTTCACCAGTTTTCCCTTGGTTATGTCGTCGGTCTTTTCGCAGAGTCCTTCATAATATTTATATGACACTCCGTTTGCCGAAGGGTTTACTTTCAGTGCGGGTGCATATTCGGCTTTAGTGGCGGTCATGACCATCATAGGACTTTGGGCGTATCCCTGAAGGGTACCGATTGCCTTGATCACTTCTGTCTTGTCGAGAACTATGGGCGAAGAATAGACGGGAGATTTGTCTGTAGGATCGGAGCCGTCGAGGGTATAATGAATTTCGGCACCCTTGGTGGCACATTCTATCTCTACGGATATGCTGTCGGTGAATAGATATATGTCTTTGCTGATATAAGGCATAGACACTCTCTTTTCTTTAGTCATGGAATATGTCTCTGCCTGCACGAGAGCTGTTCCGCGGTCGACAGCCGGTTTATCTGTGAGAGTGAATTTTAATTCACCACCTTTCACGAGGTCTTTAAAAGCGATAAAATTGCCGGATATCTCATTACCGTTGAGCTCGACTTTTTCAATATACTTGTTCTTGTCCGGATCGTTTGCTGTGATTGTCAAGACTTTCCCTTCCGGGAGCTTTATTTCAGCCTTATCGAAAAGTGGGGTGGTAAGTGTCAGGTTGCCGCTTCCCGGTGCTACATCATAAAGACCGAGAGCTGTCAGTACATACCATGCAGACATCTGTCCGCAGTCTTCATTGCCGCAGATTCCGTCGGGGGTAGGTTTATACATTTCGTCAAGCAAGCGTCGGGTCATTTCCTGGGTTTTCCAGGGTTTCCCAATATAATTGTATAAATATGCCACATGATGACTGGGTTCATTTCCGTGGGCATATTGTCCTATTGTGCCAGTGATGTCGCTTAGTTCACCCTGAACGGGGGGAGCGATGAATATAGAGTCGAGGGCTGCCTCAAAGTTTTCCATCCCTCCGAACTGGTTTATCATGCCGTTGATGTCGTGGATTGCCCCGAAACGGTATTGCCATGGAGTCGCTTCCGTAAGGTCACGGCTGACCGCGTTGGGATTGAACGGACGTTCCCAGTTGCCGTCAGAACGTCTGCCTCTGAAGAAACGGGTAGCCCCGTCGAACACATTTGCATAGTTGCCGGCACGCTTGTAGTATTCAGCGGCGATGTCTTCATGTCCGAGCGCTTCCGCCAGGCGGGCAATGCACCAATCGTCGTAGCTATATTCCAATACACAAGAAACAGACTCTCTTTTTTCATTAGAAGGGATATATCCGGTCTTGCCGTTAATGTCGGCTCCCTTACGGGGCTTGTTTGAAGAATCGATCATTGCTTTCAATGCTTTTTCGGCATCGAAACAACGGATACCCTTCATGTAAGCATCCGAGATCACGGAGATGGAATGGTAGCCGATCATACATCCTGTTTCCCCTGAAGAGAGAGGCCATATCGGGAGTTCTCCTGATGCGTCATACATGTCGAGCATGGAATTCACCATGTCGCATACAAGATCCGGATTAATAAGAGTCATCAAAGGATGCCAAGCCCTGAATGTGTCCCAGAGTGAAAGGGTGGAATAGTGGGCATGTCCATCCTTGAGAGTGTCGATCTCATTATTGTTGCGACGGAATTCTCCATTGACATCGCTCATGGTGTTTGGAGACACCATTGTGTGATAGAGGGCGCTGTAGAATGTGCGTTGCTGTTCTTCAGTGCCACCTTCAACGGTGATTGTCGACAAAGCTTCCTCCCATCTGTCGGAAGCATTTTGTTTAGCGGAATCGAAATCGAGATTTCCTGACTCCGCTTCAAGATTTTTTATGGCGTTGTCGCCGCTCACTGCAGAAATACCGACCGCAGCCACCAGTGGGGAGCCGTTGTTTTCGAAAGTGAGAAGCGCCTTGTGATTGTCGTTTGAAAATTCAGCCTTTGTAATGGGGCTTGAGAATCTGGCATGGAAATATGCGTGCTGCCCGGGAGTCCATCCGTCGGTGACGCGCATGCCTGAAATTTCGTTGGGAGAGGTCTGTGTGATGTTTGCCTCACGAATGGTCTCTTCAGTGAGGAGATGATCCATATCGACTACAATCTGAACCGGTTTCCCTTCAGCAAAGGTGTAGCGGTGAAGTCCGGTGTGGGTTGTGGCTGTCAATTCAGCGAGAATGCCTTCGTCTTTAAGTTTTACGCTATAGTATCCCGGCTTTGCGGTCTCTTCATCATGTGAGAATGACGCCGGGGCGTAAGGAGTTGCGGAATTAATGTCGACATCGGCGGATGTGGGTCGGAAAAATACGTCGCCCAGGTCTGTGCATCCTGTTCCGCTCAGATGGTTGTGAGAAAAGCCGTCGATGGTGTTGTCGTCGTGATGATATCCGGATGCTGCGTCCCAGTTGCCGGCACGTGTGTCGGGACTTAGCTGGACGGCACCGAAAGGAACTGTGGCACCGGGATAAGTGTGTCCATGAAAACCTGTTCCGACCATGGGGTCGGCAAGTTCAACCGGAGTCAGGTTTGTTTTTGAGCTGCATGCTCCAAGGAGAAGCAAGGAGGCTGTATAAATCAAAACTTTAGAATTCATCGGAGGCTTGTTATTAAGAGTTAGGTGGTATTTGCTGTGATGTCAGGTACTTAAAAAGTAATGAATCCGTACCGGCGGAAAACGCCGGTACGGATTTATTTGAAAGAAAAAGATTACTGCCAGTCGGGGAGCTGTTTGAGCTTGCCGTTAGACTTGGTGACCTGCTCTGAAGGATAAGGGAAGGTCATCATATAATCCTGATATTGGAGTTTGTCAGGATAGTCTTCATAGAAGTCGACTCTGTAAGCTGAGGATGCATCGGAACGGTTCTCATAAAAGCGAACTGTAGGGCGTGCATTCAACTCCTGAGTAGCGAGAGCTTTGATATCTGCATTAGAGCTGCGGTGCCAGCGTTTGAGATCGAACAGGTGGTTGGTATATTCAAACGCGAGTTCGCAACGACGCTCATGGTAGAGATCAGCCATTGTCGCATTCCCGGCAAGCGGCTGAAGTTTTGCACGCACGCGGATTTTGTTGATGTCTTCAGCAGCTTTCGCTCCGTTGCCCTGCATCAGGTAAGCTTCCGCACGGAAGAGATACATCTCAGCCATACGCATAAGCGGGAAATTGATGCGCACTGTGGGCCAGTTGCCGTTAGCATTTACGTATCCATCTGCGATAGGATCATCGGAAGCCCCGAAACAAGCTTGGAATTTGTTGACTTGGAATCCCACATTAAGGTTTGAAGTGGAACTGTAAGCCCAATAATTTCCGAAGAAATGGAAAGGCTGGCCGTATGCGAGGATGGAACGGATGATACGGGGATTGGGACTGTTCTCGATATCTGAATAGTCGGGCGCACCGTCTTTAAGCATCTCTTCATAGATGTCGTTAGAGGGTTTGATCTGACCCCAACCGTTGTATACACCCCACCCCTTGTCTTCGAGCATAACGCCGGGGAGCTCCACACCGCCACCGGTAGTGCCGCCGTCGGAGGGTAATGTCCAGATATATTCAGGTCCCCACCAAGTTGATTTGTCATAACCGAACACTTCATCGAATGTGGGGGCAAGGCCTCTGCCGTATGCAGTCTCGAGTTCGTTGACGCAGGCGATCACATCGTTCCATTTGCTTTCGTCCCAGGTAGCCCAGTAAGCGTAGGTCTTGGTCTTGTAGCCGAGAGCGGCAGCCTTGTGTGCACGCCCGCGATCATCCTCGCCATACTCCTCATAGCGGGGAAGATATTTGATGGCGTTGTCAAGGTCTTCAATGATGAGGCGATAATTTTCCATTACGGTTTCCCTTTGTGGCGGGATAGAGTTGTCGTATTCCCCGTCGAAGTCTTCCCAACGAACGAAAGGAACCCCGAGTTTGTCAGTGCCATAGCGGTGGGCGATCCAGAAATGAGAGAACGCTCTCATGAAGAAAGCTTCACCCAAAGAGCGGGTTTCTATAGCCGTGCGGCTGTCACCTTTTGCAAGAAGATTCTTGATGATGTAGTTTGCACGCGCCATATTTGTGTAGAAAGTGGAGAACGATCCTCTTATGGGAGACTCGTCGCCGGTGTATTTGAACGTGGCAAGTGTGGGATAGGAACGGGTTTTTGCCCAAACGATGTCGTTTGCAGCTCCTTGTTCCCAGAAGAGCTCGCGTCCGAACATCCCTTCTGTCGACATCGGGTAGTAAAGACCGTCGATAGCATCGATAGACTGCTGGTCGTTGGTGAAATATAGTGTTGTCATGGCGTCGCCTTCGGGCTGCACATCGAGAAAGTCGGAGCATGAGCCGAGCGACAGAGCCAACAACGCAGTTCCAAATATATATTTATTCATTGTTGCTCAGAATTAATAGGTTAAGTTAATACCGAATGAATATGCGCGAGAAACAGGATATTTGAGTGCATCCCATCCGCCGCACTCGGGATCCACACCTGAATAGTTGGTGATGGTGAAGAGATTTTCAGCAGAGAAGAACAGAGCAACCTTGCTGCCACGGTCTTTGAGGTGCATCCATTTCTGCACGAGAGAAGTGAGATCGTAGTTGACGGTGACATTCTTCAGGCGGAGATAAGATGCATCTTCAAGATACCAGTCTGAAGGAGTTGTGAAGTTGCCGTTGTTGTCTGTGCGAGAGAGACGCGGGATGTTTGATCCGCGGTTTGTTTCGCTCCATGCGTTGAGAATTTCCTTAGAACGGTTGAAGTTGCCGTCGTTGTCGTTGAGGATAACAGACTTGCCGGCATAGAATGCCTGCGCTCCGCCTACACCCTGGAACATTGCGCTGAAAGAAAGATTTTTCCAAGAGAATCCTGCAGAGAGTGCAAAGGTTGTCTTAGGCATTGAATTGCCCATGTACTGGCGGTCGCCGTCATCGATCTTGCCGTCGCCGTTATAGTCTACAAACTTAAGGTCGCCTGCCTTTGCGTTAGGCTGGATAGGTTCGCCGTTCTGATTTACGTATGCGGCTGCCTCTGCATCGCTCTGGAAAATTCCGTCGTTCTTGATAAGATAGAAAGAACCCAAGGGCTGACCCTGAGCGGTCTGATAGATGTAAGGGATGATTGAACGGAATTGACCTCCTCCGGTCCATACTCCCGGTTCGCCGTCTTCGTTTCTTATGCCGATATCAGATACCTTGTTTTTAAGATAAGCGAAGTTGCCGCTCACGAAATATGTCCAGTCACGGTTCACGCTGTGGTTCCATGTTGCGGAAATTTCCACGCCACGGTTACGCACTTCACCCTGGTTGATAAGCATTGCGTCAAGACCGATGGTGTTAGGCCAGTTCATTGTCTGATACTGGATGAGGTTGAATGTGCGTTTGTCGAAGTAGTCGATAGAGAAGCTGAGACGGTTGCTGAACATCTCGAGGTCGATACCGAGGTCCCACTGCTCGGAAGTTTCCCAAGTCAGATTGGGGTTTACAGATTTGTAATTATAGACGATATTGCCCCAAGGTCTCTGATTGCCGTATTGAGCAAATTCCTGCTGATGCCAGATGTTGCCGTCAGAACCGAGAAGAGCAGCTTTGTATCCCATTCCGATGGAGCCGAGGTTGCCTACGCGGCCCCATGAACCACGGATCTTCAAAAGATTCAGCGCTTCTGATTTAGGGAAGAAGCTTTCGTTAGATATCTTCCAGCCTGCAGTGACAGCGGGGAAGTCGCCATAGTTGTTGTCTTTGGGAAGACGACCGGCATAGTCACGACGCCAGGAAGCTGTCATGAAATAACGGTCGTCGAAAGAGTAACCGACACGTGCCACGAGAGCCACGTTGGAATCAGGACCGCTCAACCAGTCTGTAGCCGATACGCTTCCGGCTTTGGCAAGATACTGGAGATAGTAGCTTTCGTCAGCGAAGTTTGTACCCACAACCTGAAGGTCGCGTGCCTCATAGTGGTCGGCTGTAACCGAGAAGAGACCGCTCACATTATGTTTGCCGAAATTGTTGTTGTAGGTGAGGGTATTTTCTGCAATCCATTTGTCAGTGCGGTAGTTGCTCTCGGTAAGGTTGTTGTTAGCATTGGGCTTACCGGGCTCGTCGACGATAGGATTGAAGTTTTTGTAATTATTCTGGACCACGTTGTAAGTGAAGCGGCTGATGAATTTCAAGCCGGGTACGATGTTAGCGATTTCAGCTGTGGTTGTAGACCAGAGGTCGGTAGTGCGGTTGTATCTGTTTTCTGCGCAAAGAAGACGCATCGGATTGACCACGTCGCCGTGGGCGTCGGCAAAGTTGCTGCCGTATTTTTCGATATAGGCGGGGTCTTCAGTAACAGTACCTCCCCATGAACCGTCAAGAGGATTGTAGATAGAAGCTGATGCCGGCATCCAGATTGCTGAAAGGATAGGACCTGTGTATCCGTCGTCTGTGCCTTTTGAACGGGATTCCCAGTTCTTCCATGTGAGGTCTTCGCGGATTGTGATCCATCTGTTGAGCTTGAACATACCGTTGTAGCGTATGCCAAGGTTTTTGCTATAGGTATTCACGAGAGTACCTTCATCGTTGTTGTAGGAGAAAGACAGGCGGTTGCTGTAGTTCTCGTTGCCCGCGTTGAGCACGATGTTGTGGCTCTGATAGAAAGCGGTGCGGAAGATCGCGTCCATCCAGTTTGTGCGTGTTGTAGCGATCTGGGGGTTGACATTTGCATTCCAAGCCTCGGGGAGAGTCTGACCTGCGTTGGCATAAGAAGTCTGACGCATGAGGATCTCTTCCTGAGCGTTGAGAGGCTGGATGAGGTTTGAAGCCTTGCGCCAACCGAAACGGCCTTCATAAGTAAGAGTGGGGCGACCTTCGGCTGCCTGTTTTGTAGTCACGAGGACAACGCCTCCGGCACCTGACTGGGCACCATAGATTGCAGCTGAAGCGGCGTCTTTAAGCACCACGATCGACTCGATGTCGTTGAGGTTGTTGATGGGGGCACCGGGAACACCGTCTACCACCCAGAGCACGCCGTCGCCGTTCTGAGAACCTTGACCACGGATCACGATGTTGGGAGTAGATGTCGGGTCGCCACCGGCTGCTGTTACTGTCACACCCGGGAGTGCACCCTGAAGCATGCTTTCAGTAGATGTGACAGGACGTTTCTGAAGTTCGGCTGTGTTGGTGACAACACCCACGGCTGCAGAAAGGTCTTGTTTTTTCTGCTCGGCACCATAACCAAGCACAACCACCTCTTTAAGCAGTTCCGAATTCTCTTCAAGAGTGATAACCATGTGGTTTCCGGAAACTGTGACTTCCTTCTTGTTGTAGCCCACATAGCTTGCTACAAGCACATCGCCTTGTTTGGCTTTGATACTGAAATTGCCGTCGATATCGGTGGCAGTTGCTGTTTGGGTCCCTTTGACCATGACGGTGGCGCCGATGAGCGGTTCGCCGGCAGGATCCTGAACCACGCCTTTCACAACGTTTTGCTGTGCGAAGACGCCTGCTGACAGAAGCAGTCCCATAAGCAGAGTGACAACCCTGCGGGAGATACTGATAATGTCCGGTTTCATAATGTAGATTTGGTTATTAATTAATATTAGGTTAATTAGTTAGAACAAAAGAGATGCTCCAAGAAGGTTTGCATCCGCTTGTGAGGCGGAGACCATCTTGAAATTACGTAAAATTTCCGGATAAGGGAATTCGCTGATTGAATTTTTCCATCCTTCGATGAAATAAGGCATTGCAGCCGCGATACCTCCCCCCACCACCATAATCTGCGGGGCATAGGCGAATAGTATGGCTTTCGTGAATTCTCCAAGGTTACGACCATATTCCTCCCATATTTTCAGCGCACCCATGTCTCCGTCGGCTGCTCTCGCAGCGAGTTGAGCTCCGGAAGTGGAGTGCTTATCCCTAAGCCACAGCGAGCTGCAATAATGTTCGTAGTCGGAATCAAGATAAGGAAGAGATCCCATCTCGCCGGCTCCACAGATTATCCCGGTGTGGAGCTTGCCATTGAATATAAGCCCGCATCCGATACCTGTGCCGAGAGTCACGCCCACGACATCGGAATACCCTTTCCCGGCGCCGTAGTAGGTTTCTCCCAACGCAAAGCAGTTGCAGTCATTGTTGACCCTTACTTCTATATTAAAAAGTGTCTGTAAAGTTTCCTTGAGGTGAACTTCTTTCCACGAGGGTATGTTGCAGGCATTGTAGACGATTCCCTCCCGGGGATCGACGATTGAAGGCACTCCTATCCCTATTCCATCGCAATTGTCGGAGCCGACATTCAAAAGAGATGCAATCATGTCGGTGATCTGCTTTATAACCACTTCTTCAGATGCATCGGATTTGCACGACTCGCTGATACGATTCCTACAGATGCCGTTTTCAACGATTGCGGCTCTTATGTTGGTTCCGCCAAGGTCTAAAGTTATTTTCATGGTGATGGTCAGTTATAATTTTCTTTGCGTTAGACACACAACGAATAAACAGGCATGCGTCTAATTATTCTTTCAACAAGATTTTCACACACAAAAATGTTATAACCTGTTTTAATCATTTTTTAGTTAAAAGATTGTTTATAAACCTTTAAAATTATAACTCTAATCGTTTATCAAAGGCAATTTTAAATAAAACGAAAAACACATTAACTTTATTTTGATGTTTTAAAACTTTATTTGCATCCGGTAGACGTGTCTTTGCATTTTTTTGGATGGATATTTAAAATAAATTTTGACAAAAATAAACGATTGTTTGCATTTTATTTGACAAAATGTTGCGGGAATGAAAAATTTGTTGTTACTTTGCATCGAATTTGTGGCGTCTCTATAAATCGGGATAAGTGTCAGGATTGATTTATCAACAGGGCATTTTCAGTTATGGTTCCTTAAATAAAGGGATATTTCTTAAGGATGTTTGGTTTCATCTGCCCTCAGAGACGTTACGAACTGACTTAAACTTTTTACGGAATGTGAATAAAATTAAAGAAATTTTGATTTTAAGACCTCTATTTCAATAGAAAAAGTTTAAATAAGTTCTACACATATTTTTTTACAGGTAAAATTAAAAATATTAATTACTCTTATTTTCGGTTATGAAAGCATCAGAAGTGATGGCGGATTTGCGTCGCCGTTTTCCTAATGAGCCTGAATATCTGCAGGCTGTTGAGGAGGTTGTAACCTCGATTGAAGACGTCTATAATGAATATCCTTCATTTGAGGCGGAAAATCTTATAGAGCGTCTTTGCATCCCTGACCGTATTTTCTCATTCCGTGTGAGCTGGGTGGATGACAAAGGGAAGGTGCACAACAACATGGGCTACCGTATCCAGCATAATAATGCTATCGGCCCTTATAAAGGTGGCATCCGTTTTCACGCATCGGTCAACCAGTCTATTCTTAAGTTCCTTGCTTTCGAGCAGACTTTTAAAAACTCACTTACCACACTTCCTATGGGTGGCGGCAAGGGCGGTTCCGATTTTTCTCCCAGAGGGAAAAGCGATATGGAAATCATGCGTTTCTGCCAGGCGTTTGTCGCAGAATTATGGCGCCAGATCGGTCCGGATACCGATGTGCCCGCAGGTGATATCGGCGTAGGAGGCAGAGAGGTAGGCTACATGTTTGGCTACTATAAGAAAATGGCTCGTGAATTTACCGGTACATTCACCGGCAAGGGTCTTGACTTCGGAGGTTCATTGATTCGTCCCGAGGCTACAGGCTATGGTAACTGCTATTTCCTTCTCAACATGCTTGCCACACGCGGCATTGACATCAAGGGTAAGAAAGTGGCTGTGTCGGGTTCGGGCAATGTAGCAACCTACACTACGCGTAAGCTGACGGAACTTGGAGCGAAGGTTGTCTCAATGAGCGACAGCGGTGGCTCTATCATCAAGCCCGAAGGTTTCAGTGAGGAACAGCTCGACTATATTTTCGAATTGAAGAATTATTATCGCGGACGTATCAGCGAAGTCGCGGATAAATATGACGACGTGCAGTATCTGCCGGGAGAACGTCCATGGAAACATGTGAAATGTGATATCGCGATGCCTTCCGCAACCCAGAACGAGCTTGAGGGAGAGGATGCCCAGGCGCTTCTCGACAACGGTGTGATAGCAGTGAGCGAAGGAGCCAACATGCCATCCACTCCGGAGGCAATCAAGAAATTCCTTGCCGCCAAAATTTTGTATGCTCCGGGTAAGGCTGCAAATGCCGGAGGTGTGGCTGTGTCAGGTCTTGAAATGGCTCAGAACTCTCAGAAACTTTCCTGGAGCGAGGAAGAGGTAGACGAAAAGCTCAAGAGCATCATGAAGAATATTCATGAGCAGTGTGAGAAATATGGCAAAGAAGAGGGGTCTGACTTCATTAATTATGTGAAGGGCGCTAATGTTGCCGGTTTCATGAAGGTGGCACGTGCAATGATGGCGCAAGGCGTGCTCTGACCATTAGATAGAAAGCTCCGATACAAAAACCATAAAAACACAACAATCAAGAAGAAAGAGGAGGCTGCCGCAAGGCAATCTCCTCTTTCCATATTAGAAGGTGTGTAGAATTATCAGTTTTGGGCGGCCTGAGCTTCCGCGTCTTTTATCATCTTTTCGTTGGCATAGACTGTTATCTCCACACGACGGTTTAGAGCCCTCCCTTCCGGAGTGTCGTTAGATGCAATATAGTCAGCCATAGGAATTCCCTTTGCCGTGAGTCGGGTGGATGGAACCCCGCATGTGATCAGATAATTACGCACTGAGTTGGCTCGCTGGTCAGACAATTTTTCATTCACTGCGTAAGAGCCGGTATTGTCAGTGTAGCCGGTAATTGCCACGTCGGTGTCAGGGTTGTTGATGAGGTTTACAGCAAATTTTGTCAAATCTGCCTGTGCGGTCGGATTCAAGTTATATTTTCCTGTCGGGAAAAGTATTCCTCCGTCAAAAGTGACCTTTATTGCGCGGAGACCGTTGGAGTCTGTAGTTTCTTCCACCTTTGCCTGTTGTGCGAGCTCTTCCTGCAGTTCTTTCTGCTGTTTGTCCATCTTCTGACCGATGAGGGCTCCTGCGCCTGCACCGACAGCTGCACCGATTGCCGCTCCTATACCTGCGCCCTTGCCGCCCCCGATAAGTGCACCGATGCCTGCACCAACCGCGCCACCGCCGCCTGTGCCGATTAATGCACCTTTACCGGTGTTGTTCATCGAAGAACATCCGCAAGCTCCAATGAGCAGAGTGGCTGCTAAAAATGCCACTGTAAATTTCTTCATTTTCATAATATCACCTTTTATGTTTTATAAATCATATGTTTTATAATTCGGATTGGGATATGCTATTATAACTATCGTCGAAACGCATAAGTTTATTATCCCACATCTTTATATCATAAAAATAATTAACGGGAACGAGGCTTCCCATAAATAAAAGCGCGGATTCCCGCGCTTTTATTACACAATTAATTATAGATTCTCAAGATTGATATTCCCCGAATGATTTAACCTATTAATATTAATCCAGTTAGAAAATGGTATGGTTTGACAAAATATTTCCGCCCGGCGCTTATGGATTGCGGGGCTGATGCTTGCGAGAAGATTTTTGAGGCAGATTGGGCACCTCAAGCTGAGAAATGTCGACCTTGCCGCCGGAAGACGCATCCTTGTTCACATGCTCGCAGCGACCTTTAAGAGTCACTTTAGATCCGCTTGATGCCTCTGCGTATGCTTTAGTGGCGGTCATATCGGAAACAGATATATTCGATCCGCTTGATGCGTCAGCCTCGATCCCTGTGCCATTGAAGTAGCCTACGAGAATTTTAGCGGCGCTCGATGTTTCAAGGAAAAGGTTTGTGGCGACCGCCTTCGACACCTCCAGCCTTGAAGCACTCGACAATTCAGCGTCGAGTTTGTCGACATTGGCTGTCCCGATTTCCACATTGGCACTGCTTGAAAGGTCGATTTCGATTTCTTTTGCCGTGATATCGTTGAAAGTGGCTTTTGAAGCGGACGACATGTCAATCTCCAGGGAGGAGATATCAAGATTGCCGTTTACCTGCAGGCGTGCGGCTGAAGAAAGGTCAACCTCACTGAGGTTTGTGGAGGAGACAGTCACGATCGAAGGACCTTTTATATTGTTGTTCCCCTTGTTTTCATAGCGTGCCACGAGAGTGCCGTCTTTCACGTATACTTTCAGATATTTTTCGGCAGACGGGGTAGTGGCGATCTGAGCGGTTCCTGTAGATTTTCCTTGGGAATAGATCACCCGTATTCCTGTGGCTGCATCTATCTTTGAAAAGTTGCTGATTTTTACAGTCTTCTTGACGGTGGCATCTTTGATATTGCCGTCGGATATAGAATTACCGCCTGTCATTGAGCAACCGATCAATACGAGGGTTGCCACAGCGGCGAAAGAGAGGATGTAGTTGAAAAATTTCATATTTTTAAAAATTTATTGTTTACGGTGTATTAAGAATCAGGGTTTTCTGGGCATTGTCTTTTTCCGTGGGGAGGGTGACGCACAATCCACGGGAGAGTTTTCTATGATGAGCCCCTGGTCTTTTACTCTCCCTGCGGAATGTTCTGAAGTGCTCTTTTTATTACATCTTCCTGTCACGGAAATTTCAGATGCGGCAAGCGCGCTGCAGTTGACTGCCCTTGAGCAGACTCCTTTGAGTTTGATGGTAGAGGCACCTACGGCTTCTGCATTTATTGTCTCCATTTCGGCGGAGAGAACATTGATGGAGGAAGCTCCGGCTACGGAGAGATTAAGTGTCTTACCTTTCACATCCGGGAGGTTCACATCGGAAGCACCGCTTGCCTGCACTTTTAAGTTTTTTGACTGAAGCATCCCTTGCACAGCCAGAGAGGTGGCACCTGAAAGGTCTATTCTGTCAAGCTCAGGATTGGTAAGGTAGACTATTGTGCGAGTGGAGATGCTGCCGGGAGATTTGCTATATCCAAGGTTGAGAGTACCCCCTTTATAATCAAAACGAATGCACTCGAGGGCACGTTTGTCTCCGTGTACTTCAGCGTAACCGTCGGATTTCCCTTGTGTGAAGACCACGCAGATTGCACCCGTCACACTTATTCCTTTGAAATCGTGAAGCTCTACATGTTTGATTCCTAACGATGAAGTGGAGGCTGACTTGTATTTGTTGGATTTGGAGCTTCGGCATCTCTCTCTCTTATCTCGTTTGGCGTAAAGGAGGATTTTGTTTTTTTCAATATCCGCCCTCCTCTTTTCGAGCTCTTTCTGACGCTCGATAAACTCTTTGTGTCGCTCTTCAAAATCCTTCTGACGTCTGGCAAAATCTTTCTGACGTTCGGCAAACTCTTTCTGACGTTCGGCAAACTCTTTCTGACGTTCGGCGAATTCTTTCTGACGCTCGGCGAACTCCTTACGGCGTTTTCCCACTTCTTCAGGCGACAGGTTTTTGTCCTGCTCAATCCTGCCGGAAGAAGAGGAACCGTCAAGTTGCGGGTGGCTGGTTTCAGGAATGGTTCCTGCCAATGCAGCCATTGCACCGGCACCGGCTATCATTGAGATGACCGCTACTGAAGCGGCAATCAATCCTGTGCGGTTTAAAAATTGGAATATTTTCATAAATTTTTGTTTTGGTCGGGTGTTGAATAAAGACAGGGTGGATGTTTAGACTATCATCCTGCGTCTGTAATAATGACAATTGAAGTTAAAAAATGTGACAACCTGCAAAAATAAAATTTGCAAGATGTCACATTGTAAAGATGTATCTTATTAATAACGTGAATGTTATTGGATAAATTTAATTTTCGGGATAGCTCTTGACTATGTATATGGTAATTCGCCGGGGGAGGTATAAAGCCGGTGGATATACTCCTGCCAGTTTTTGCAACCGGATCCGCCCGCGAGCTTCTCGAAAAGGCGTTTCCTTGAGTTCGCCATCCCTTGCGGAGAGATGGTGAGCATGTCGGCACATATCTTCAACGGCACTTTCAAGGCTATCAGCATGGCGTCGCGGAAATCCCGCTCCTTGAGATTCATCTGCCGCAGGCGACTGATGAAAGCCGGATTCTCCATCTCCATAGCTTTCTGAAGACTGATGAAATCGTCGTTTGTGACCCTTCCCCCTTCTTTACTTGCCTTCTCGATGACAGCGGCACTGACCTCCGTAATCCGGAATCTGTTTTCAAACGCAGTCATCTCATCTTTCTGCGACTTCAGTTCATTCTTCATCGCCTCTATATGATCTTTCAGTTCAAATATCTCGCGGTCTTTAGCCCGCAGATATTCGGAATATTCCCTCCTGTTCTCCTCAATCCGCAGCCTCATTGAAGTTTCCCTCAGGCGGTGTCTGAAATAAAAGAAAATACCTGCTCCTGCCGCAAGGAATGCCAAAGCGCACACAAACCATAGCCATGCATTTTTGGTCTCATTCTCTAGTTTCAGCTGGAGGTTCTCCCTCTCGGTTTCAGAATAATCGTAGATTGCTTCCATTTCCGCGATATAATCCGCGCCATCGTTGTGTGTGATCGTGTCTGACATAGCTTTATACATCCGGGCATATTTCAAACCCTCCTCAAGATTGTTTTCGGAAAGATATATCTCGGCAAGGTTTTCGGCAGCCTTCCTTCTTGTAAATATGTCGCCCTTTTTTATAAGGACCAGTGAACTTGATTTCACATCATCATAATCACCTTTTTCCATATCCATTGCATTCCTTATACTCATTACAGCCGGCATGCTATATGAATTATATTCCTCCGGAACCTCCTGCAGCAATGAGTCCGCCTTGGCATACCTACCCTCGTCCATTAAAAAAGCCGCCATCTGCGATCTGAGATAATAATCCATACTTCTGTCATTCAGTTTCGGCACGAAATCCGACAGATTCCTGTATATATTTTCCGCACTGTCCCTTTCACCCATCCCTATGTAACAGTAAGCCCTGTGCGTTTGGGTATACACCATGTTTATGGAATCCTTGAGAAGCTCTTCCAATTCGAGTTCCTTGATGTGATGACGGAGCGCCATTTTATATAACCGTTTTTTGTCGAACAGTCCCGCCATCTGCGAATGGATATAGCTGCACAGGTAAGGATCCTTATCTGCAGGACATGCGTCGAGAGCCTTGTGAAAATATAGCAACGCTTTCGGGGCATCCTTCAATTCTGTATAAGTCCTTCCCGCATAATATAAAGCCAAAGCGTGGCGATCCTTGTCATTCCCTTCGTCGATATAGTAATGTAGCAGACGTCTTATGGTTGAATCGTTAGTAGGAATTATATCCGACTTATCAAGTGCCTTTACTCTTAACAGTTCGGCATACATCCTCTCTTTTTGATTCATCTTATCGGTGTGTCCCAACGAATCCAATATCTCCAGACTCTTTCCCGGCTCTCCGTTGTCGGCATAACGGTTAGCGTCCTCCAATGCTCTTTCTATTGAAGAATCAGACACGCAACCAGACAGGAACATGACGGCTATAAACAATATGACAGATCTCATAACCAACTCTTATTAATTTAGGTTTCGCAAGTTCACTTAAGGTTTGAAGGTTAAGGGGTTAAAGGGTTAGATTTATACATAATATTCAAAGAAGCGAGATATTTATCCACAATCGGAGATTAACCTAATAACCTCATAACCCTCAACTTTTGCAAGCGAAAGTTGAATTGTTAAATTCAGGAACCTGATTATAATTCTCAAAATTACGAATAAACATGGTATTATTAAAATAATTTGTTACTTTTTGAATTTACTAACACAGGTCCCCGGATTAGAACAAAAGACCAAAAAATAATGATTGAATCAAGACAGCAACGGGCAATAGTTCATTTGCCAAACAATTGTCCATTTGTTTTAAATCACCAGCCGGACACACTCATATAAACCAAAGGAACAAAAGGACAAAAATCCTAAAGTTTGAATCAAGAACAGAATCTTTGCCAAACAATTGTACATTTGTTTAAAATCACCAGCCGCCCCCACACTCTTATAAACCAAAAGAACAAAAATTCTAAAGTTTGAATCAAGAACAGAATCCATCAATGGTTCATTTGCCAAACAATTGTACATTTGTTTAAAATCACCAGTCGACCCCACACTCATATTGACCAAAGGAACAAAAGAACAAAAATCCTAAAGTTTGAATCAAGAACAGAATCCATCAATGGTTCATTTGCCAAACAATTGT
>CAJTZQ010000042.1 GCA_910583795.1 uncultured Muribaculaceae bacterium | reverse complement strand
TGGTACTGCGAAAGCGGGAGAGTAGGTAATCGCCGCCTTAAGGACGCCGACCGAACAGGTCGGCGTTTCTGTTTTACAGAGTATAAGGTCCGGTCGACAGCAATGTCGGCCGGATCTTTTTTGTGCATTAAATCGCATCACATTTTTTTACAAATATTTATTTTGCTATGTCAGAGAATTTTTGTAATTTTGCGAGCCGATTATATCCAAATTGTTTACCGCCCTGCCTCGAGGATGCGTGATTTAGGCCTTTCAAGCATCTGCAACATTCGTTGGGCGGATTTTATAGTGAGTTTCAAAAAATTCTCACTTAAACATTTATAATCTTTAAACGTTAAATCCAAAGTGGATACATTAAGTTACAAGACTCAGTCCGCCACTCCTTCTGCTATAGAAAAAAAATGGGTGGTTATTGACGCAACTGACCAGGTTCTTGGTCGCCTTTGCTCGAAAGTGGCAAAAATTCTTCGCGGTAAGAACAAACCCGAATACACTCCCAATCTTGATTGCGGCGACAATGTGATCATTATCAATGCCGACAAAGTGATCATGAATGGAGACAAAATGACAAAACGTGAATATCTCCGCTTCACCGGTTATCCCGGCGGTCAGCGTGTGTATACACCCGGCGACCTTATGGCAAAGTCCTTTAAGAAGACTGTTAAGTCCGGTCGTCATCCTCTCTTCATCAAAGTTGTAAAGGGTATGCTTCCCAAAGGTTCACTTGGCGCCGCTCTTCTCAACAACCTCTATGTCTATAATGGTTCAGAGCATGGACATGAGGCAAATAATCCTCAAGTAATCGATATCAACAAAGTGAAATAATAGAAGCAGATGGAAAAAGTTAATGCAATTGGCCGTCGTAAAGCAGCCGTAGCGAGAGTATATCTCACAGAGGGCAACGGTAATATCGTTATCGACAAGCGTCCCCTTGACGTTTATTTCCCCTCTTCTATTCTTCAATATGTTGTAAAGCAGCCGCTCAATAAACTTGAGGTTGCTGAAAAATATGATATCGTAGCTCACCTTGACGGTGGCGGTTACAAAGGTCAGGCAGAGGCTCTTCGTCTTGCGATTGCTCGTGCTCTTGTTAAGATCAATCCTGAAGACAAGCCTGCTCTCCGTTCAGAAGGCTTCATGACCCGCGACCCGCGTGCCGTAGAGCGTAAGAAACCAGGTCAGCCAAAAGCCCGCAAACGCTTCCAGTTCTCAAAACGTTAATGCGTTTTCAGGTTTTGCAAAGATATTCTGTTTAGTATCTAAATCTGTCGGATGAGTTTTCTTTTGAATCCTTCCTACCGACAGATTGGATTTCTAAAGAAATTTTAAAAGAAAGTAAACATCAGGACGCAAAGAGTCCACAAAAACACAAAAACAAAAATGGCAACACCCACTTTTGATCAACTTCTCGAGGCAGGCTGTCACTTCGGTCACCTCAAACGTAAATGGAATCCCGCAATGGCTCCTTACATCTTTATGGAGCGTAACGGTATCCACATCATCGACCTTTATAAGACAGCTGCTAAAATCGACGAAGCAGCAAAAGCTCTAAAGCAGATAGCCAAGAGCGGCAGAAAAGTGCTTTTCGTAGCTACCAAGAAGCAGGCTAAAGAAGCTATTGCTAATAAAGCGGCTTCAGTTGGTATGCCGTTCGTTATCGAACGCTGGCCAGGTGGTATGCTCACCAACTTCCCCACTATCCGTAAGGCTGTGAAGAAGATGACCACTATCGACAAGATGGCTAAGGACGGCACTTTTGACAATCTTTCAAAGCGTGAGAAACTTCAGATCACACGTCAACGTGCAAAACTTGAGAAGAACCTCGGTTCTATAGCTGATCTTTCCCGTCTTCCGAGCGCACTTTTTGTGGTTGACGTTATGAAGGAGCACATTGCCGTGGCAGAAGCAAACCGTCTCGGAATTCCTGTTTTCGGCATTGTAGATACAAACTCAAATCCTGAGAATGTAGATTTCGTCATCCCGGCTAATGATGATGCATCAAAGAGCATTGAGGTAATTCTTGACGCTGTTTGTGGCGCAATGGCTGAGGGTCTTGAGGAGCGCAAGGTAGAGAAGCTTGACGCTGCTGAAGAGAAAGAAGAAGGTGAAGCTCCCAAACGTCGTCGCGTACGCCGTAATGAGGGTGCAGCTAAGGAGGCAGTTGCAGAGGCAGCTCCCGTAGTTGAGGAGCAGGCTGAAGTAATAGCTGAATCAGCTGAATAATTTTAAATCCAGACAATACAATGGCTGTATCAATTGAAGATATCAAAAAACTGCGCCACATGACAGGCGCGGGTATGATGGACTGCAAAAACGCTCTCGCCGAAACTAACGGCGATATCGACGCAGCTATCGAAATTATCCGTAAGAAAGGTCAGGCTGTAGCTGCTAAACGTGAAGACCGTGAGGCTGCAGAAGGTTGCGTGCTTAGCGCTGTAAAGCCCGGTTTCGCAGCTATCGTGGCTCTCAAGTGTGAGACTGACTTCGTTGCAAAGAACGAGTCATTCCGTGCTCTTACAAAAGCTATCCTTGACGCTGCAGTAGAAGCAGGTGCTAAATCTCTTGATGAAGTTAAGGCTCTCAAGATAAACGGACGTACTGTCGAGGAGAACATTACTGACGAAATAGGTAAGACAGGTGAAAAGATGGAACTCGGCGACTATCAGTGGATAGAAGCTCCCACAGTTTCTGCCTACAAGCATTTTAACGACAAACTTGCTGCTATCGTCGGCTTTAACCTTGAGGGGGTTGATGACCAGGTAGGTCGTGAGATCTGTATGCAGATCGCATCTATGAACCCTGTTGCAATCAGCCCGGCTGACGTTGATCCCGCCATCATCGAGCAGGAGAAGGCTGTAGCTATCGAGAAGACCAAACAAGAACAGATTCAGAAGGCTCAGGAGGCAGCTCTCCGCAAAGCAGGGTTGAATCCTAATCATTTTGATTCTGAAGACCATATCGAAAGCAATATGAGCAAGGGTTGGATTACACCTGAGGAAGCTGAGAAAGGTCGCAAGATCATGAAAGAGGCTGCTGATGCCAAGGCAGCAAACATGCCTGCCCAGATGATCGAGAACATTGTGAAGGGTCGTATAAGCAAGTTCTACAAGGAAAACTGCCTTCTTGAGCAAGCTTACGTACAGGATCCGAAGGAGACTGTAGCCCAGTATCTCAATGGAGTTGAAAAGGGACTTACAGTAGTTGCTTTCAAGCGTGTAAACCTCAACGAAGATTAATATTCTTTCATATAACAATAAAAGCCGCAGATTTTCTGCGGCTTTTATTGTATCAATATACTGATTATCGATGGTCGAGAAGATACTGCCATGCTGAGTCATGATCGTATGGTATCTGCCCTTCTATAATAGCTTCTTTGACCAGATCTTTAAGGCGTGCTATTTCCGGTCCCGGCGGAATCCCTAATTTATCCATTATTTCATTGCCGTCGATCGGGTTTTTCCAGTTGCGCAATGCATCAGCATCGTGCACACATTGCATTCTTTCACGCAGTTTCTTAAATCCTTCGAGCTGGCGTCTCACCTTTTCCGGTTGTTTCGAAGTGATATCGCTTTCTGCAAGAATCATGAGATCTTCCACATCGTTCCCGGCATCTGTCAGCATTCTCCTGACTGCGGAATCTGAAACGCCTTCCTCTCCAACAGACTGTGGGCGCATGTGCAATCCTACAAGTTTTGATACATATTTCATTTTCTCATTGAGCGGGAGTTTCATTTTACGGAAAATGCGGGGAATCATTTTTTCTCCCACAAAGTTATGATTGTGGAAAGTCCAGCCCAATTTCGGATCATATCTTTTGGTGGTCGGTTTCGCTATGTCGTGGAGTAACGCCGCCCATCTGAGCCATTCATTATCTGAACGAGCAGCAACGTTATCCACTACCTGGATGGTATGGTAGAAATTATCTTTATGTCCTTTCCCTTCTTTCATTTCCACTCCTTTAAGGGGAATGAGCGAGGGGAATACATAAGGAAGGAGTCCGGACATATCGAGCAGTCGCCAACCAATTGACGGTTTGGAAGCCTTCATGATTTTTGATAGTTCATCGTTGATCCTTTCTCTTGTGATAATTTCCATTCTGCCGGCATTCCGTTTAATGGCTGAGAATGTTTCTGGTGATATCCTGAAAGAGTAAATAGGGTCGCCAGTGTTATTGTCAGAGGGTTTATAGAGCTGTGTGGCGAAGCGTATTGCCCTCAACATGCGCAGAGGATCGTCGGAAAATGTAATATCGGGGTCAAGTGGAGTCCTGATAATACCCGAATGGAGGTCAATAAGACCGTTGAAAGGATCCAGGAGTTCTCCAAATGTATCGGCATTTAAAGATACAGCCATAGCATTTATAGTGAAATCCCTTCGTTTCATATCGTCTTCAAGGCTTCCGTCTTCTACAACGGGATTGCGTGAATCACGATTGTACGATTCACGGCGCGCTCCGACGAATTCAAGCTCCATATCACGATATTTCACTTGTGCCGTGCCATAGTTTGGAAACACTGATAAGTGTGCTTTAGACCCGAAATGACGAGCTACCGCCTCAGCAAGTTCTATGCCGGAACCTACTGTCACAAAGTCGTAGTCCTTAGAAGGACGGTTGAGAAAGATATCTCTAACGAAACCTCCAACCGTATAGACTTCCCTTTGCATTGAATCGGCTATCTCGCCGATAGTCTTGAACACCGGATTTTTCAAATCTTCCTTAAGATTCATCTGGGTAGGTGATGGTATGTTTAGATATTTTTGAACATGACTACAATTTATGGGCCATATTCAAAATAGTAAATATTATTGTTTTTTAAAGTTCCTGTATCTCTTCAGGGAAGACAGTTATGCATTCAAGTCCTGATGCTGTCACAACATAGGTGTTTTCGATGCCGACAGCACCTACATGAGGAATTACAAACTTAGGTTCAAGTGCAATTGTCATGTTTCCCTCTAATATATCACGGCTTCTTGAGGTGACTACAGGTAGCTCATTTAATTGTATTCCCACGCCATGACCTATAAATGGTGCCTGCTGGTTATGCCCCATAAAATATTCTCTCAGCCCTTCGTCTTCGGCAATCTTTAGCGCTTTTTCATAAAGATCCGACACTTTAGCACCCGGTAAGCCAATTTTCTCACATTCACGCATTATATTGCGTGAACATTCGTGGGCTTTATAAGCAAGTTTGGGAATCTCTCCCAATCTCCATACGCGGGTCATATCGGTCTGGTATCCGTTGAAAGCTCCGCATACGTCGACCATGACTGTTTCGCCACGGTGAATTGTTGTGCCATTCGCTCCTACGGGCAAAGAGGGATCCGCTCCTGATCCTCCCATTGTGAATTCATAGGGACCGGGTGCGTCGGCATTATCACCGGCAATCACTGACCCCATATTGATTTCCATAAGATTCCCTGAGGTCCGGATGTAGCCGAGACATCCTTCGAGCCTAAGAGTCTTCTCGATTTCAATCTGGAACTCAATATCAGTCATATCTTCTTTATAACAATGGCGTATCCGCCTATAGACTTCTGCTTGATGAATGCCGTCAAAGCGCATCTGATCAATTTCCCATGGTGTCTTTACCATTCTCGCCTTACGAATAACCGGCGATGCGTTTACACTTTGGGAATCAGGGAATATTGCCTCAAGGCGTTTGATATCGGAATATGTCATGTCGTCATATTCAAATCCAATCTTCCCTGGCATCGAAATTCCAAGTTTCTTAAGCTCATCCGGGATTAGTTCGGGTTTGCGAATCTCTATTATATCATCGCCGATTTCAAAACCTTTCGGTCTTACTACAAACCATACAGGCATATTATCTGCCGAAATATAGACGTAACCTCTGAAAAATCTACCTGTGGTATAGAATATATTGGCATTCGATGCGATCAAGACAGCATCCATCTGCATTTGTTGCATGTTGCGACGGACAGACTCGACACGAAGTCTGATGTCTGAAACAATATCTTCGCGTATTAATTTCATAATTTAAAAAAATTAAAGTTCCTGCCATTTCCTGTGCGTGACAAGACAACGCCTATTGATCTAATCCCTATTGTCTCTTCCTTAGGTAGAGGAGACGACACGGATATTGTGTAACCTTGCGGTATTTTCATGCCGCGTCGGAGGGTATCGGCAATTTCATAGATTGCAAAACTGCCTTTACCCACCGGTTTGTTTCCTTCATTGAACAAAGAAACCTTCACTGAAGTTGTGTCTGGCATCTCCTGTTGGAGTGAAAATTCCTCTATATCAAATATTATGTCTTTTGATTTTGTCGATGCTGAATATCTCACCACCAATATCAAGTCGTATGGAATATTACCTATGGAGGCGGAATCGGCAGGTACAGGAGAAAATTCGTATTCCCAATTATCAGGTATCCCTGATTCTCCGGTTGCTATAAAGCTTGAGTATTCAACTCCGGCATTCTGGAGACAGGAAGATAAAAGGATAGTAAACAGCAGGGTTGAAAAGACAGCCCATCCCGCCTTGCGCATATGCTGTGAAGGCAGGATGGACTTTATCTTTGAAATTATACCGTTCATAGTTATTTTTTAGGAACGAAATTTCCGTTGTTGTGGCTATTGCCGTTTCCCTTTTTTCCACGGATCCTATTTGTATAATCGGCTGCAGGTTTATCCGGACGGCTGTTGACCTGGGGCTTTTTTTGTATCCGCTCAACCGGGATCTGTTCTGACGGGTCACCGGGTTTACGCTTCTTTTTCTTTTTCTTACGATTCTTGTCGAAACGAGTGAGACTGTCTTGCCCTATTATGTCGCCATATTCGCTTTCCGGCGTGTCATCGGAATCTGGATCAAGGGCATCCACACGAATTCCTTGTTTGTTTAATGCGATAATCTCGAAAGCGCGGGAGGCTGAGATTGTCACAAGGTTTGCCGGAATATTCTTGTCGGTGGAATAAGTTATAGTGCGGGCAAGAATATCGGGTTTGAAATAATAATAAGAGCCGTCTTTTGTTTCGAGAGTCACGTCTTTCGGAGGAAGCTGTTTCTGTGCCTCTGCATATGAATCGACTTCAAAGTTTAGGCAACATTTTAATTTTGCACATTGTCCGGCAAGTTTCTGAGGATTCATGGAAAGATCCTGAAGTCTTGCTGAACCTGTACCGACGGAGACAAACTTGCTCATCCATGAAGAACAGCATAGCGGTCTGCCACAAGGTCCGATGCCTCCTATCCTGCCTGCTTCCTGTCGCGCCCCTATCTGTTTCATTTCGATGCGGACCTTGAATGTGTCGGCAAGAATGCGTATCAATTTTCTGAAATCGACTCTTTCGTCGGCTATATAATAGAAAATCGCCTTCCCTCCGTCGCCTTGATATTCCACGTCTCCGATTTTCATTGCGAGTCCGAGCTCCTCTGCGATTGAGCGGGCGCGTATCATTGTGGAGTGTTCGCGCGCACGCGCTTCTTCAAACTTTTCTATGTCGTTAGGACGTGCAATCCGGAAAACTTTCTTCAGCTCTGTCCCCGCCTTCAGTCCCGCCTTTTTCATCTGCATTGCCACGAGAGGACCGACCATGGTGACCCTTCCTATATCATGTCCGGGAGATGCCTCTACGGCAACAATATCTCCAATTTTCAAAGGGAGAGCAGAAGGATTGGTGTAAAAGCCTACCCTGGTATTTTTAAACATAACTTCCACAACCCCCTTTGGATCAACTCCCGGAATATCTGCAAGCCAATCTGTGGCAAGCAACTTTCCGCGAGGTTCTCTGCGGGAACATCCAGTGCATGCGCCTGCCCTTTTACATCCGGGACATCCGCTTGAGAAAACACCTCTTTCTTTTTCTTCCATAATCTTAGAGAAAAACAGGTGGATTCTTATTTAGCGAATGCAACGGCACGGGTTTCCCGGATGACCGTGATTTTCACTTGACCGGGATATGTCATTTCATCTTGAATCTTTCGTGCGATTTCATTCGAAAGTTTATCTGTCTCCTCGTCGCTGATCTTGTCTGCACCTACAATCACGCGAAGTTCACGGCCTGCCTGTATTGCATAAGTCTTGAGAACTCCGGGATATGAGAGCGCAAGCTGTTCAAGGTCATTGAGACGCTTGATATATGCCTCAACTATCTCACGGCGCGCACCCGGGCGTGCGCCTGAAATTGCATCACAAACCTGAACAATCGGAGCAAGAAGTGAAGTCTGTTCCACCTCATCATGGTGGGCTCCGATCGCGTTGCAAATTTCAGGTTTCTCTTTAAATTTTTCAGCAAGTTTCATGCCGAGGAGTGCATGCGGTAATTCCGGTTCATCGTCGGGCACTTTGCCTATATCGTGAAGAAGTCCGGCACGACGTGCCTTCTTGGGATTGAGCCCGAGCTCAGATGCCATCACCGCACAAAGATTGGCTGTTTCGCGAGAGTGCTGGAGAAGATTCTGTCCATAGGATGAACGGTATTTCATCTTGCCAACCATTCTGATGAGCTCAGGATGTAAGCCATGGATGCCAAGATCTATGGCTGTTCTTTTGCCTGTCTCTATGATCTCTTCTTCAACCTGCTTGCGAACTTTTGCAACCACTTCCTCGATACGTGCCGGGTGAATACGCCCGTCCACCACAAGCTGGTGAAGCGCAAGGCGTGCAATTTCACGGCGGACAGGATCAAAACCTGAAAGGACAATAGCTTCAGGGGTGTCGTCAACTATGATCTCTATTCCTGTGGCAGCTTCGAGAGCCCTGATATTTCTCCCTTCCCTTCCGATGATTCTGCCTTTGATCTCGTCATTGTCGATGTGGAACACTGTGACGGAATTTTCTACAGCAGTCTCGGTCGCCACTCTTTGAATAGACTGGATAACGATTTTTTTTGCCTCTTTAGATGCTGTGAGCTTGGCATCGTCCATTATATCGTTGATATATCCTGCGGCTGCAGACTTAGCTTCGTCTTTGAGCGATTCGATCAGTTTTTCTTTTGCCTCTTCAGCTGAAAGACCTGACACCCGTTCCAATTCTTCCTGTGCGCTTTTACGCATCTGTTCCACCTCTTCACTACGGGTGTTGACAAGGTGTTCTTTGGCATCAAGAGCAGTTTTCGCTGCATCGATCTCTTTTTTCCTACGGGCGAGCTCACCTTGCTGCTGATTGAGTTGTTGCTCGCGCTGGCGTGCGCGAGACTCTGATGCCTGAGCCTTTTGGATTTTTTGAGAGGCTGTCCTTTCAGCTTCAGAAAGGATTCTCATCTCTTCCTCTTTAGCCTTAAGAATTTTTTTCTCTTTTACGACGTCTGCCTCTCTATGGGCATCCTCGAGAATAATATTGGCCGCTGATCGGGCGTTGCGTTTCGACAAGACGGTAGCTACTACATATCCCGCTATCGCCGCCGCCGCGGCAATTATGATCCATATTGCTGTATCCATTGCTTTTATCTGTTAATATATAGGATGTTAAAAGTTGTGACCATATAGAAAGATGAAATCATAATCATGATTTTATCTTTCGCACGATCGGCTAAAGCAACTGTATGCAGCCGGAAAATGAAATTCAGACGAGTAAAAGCGGAATCATAATGGAGATTTTTCCGCGTATTATTCCATCAAATCATTTTCTGCCTTTAGCAAGGCAGAAACACGATCCTTACAAAGAGATGCGATCCTTGCGCCATCTTCTTGAATTGTAAGCAGCTCCTGATAGTTAGACGCAAATTGGAACGCAACCATTGCCATAACTTCTTTCTCGGAGCGGGAAGGCCATTTCAACCGCCAGTGGTTGTAGATCTGCGACACAGCTTTTTCAGCATCGCGTATTGCATCCTGTTGGTCGAATGGGACGGTGAGTGGTATATGCTCACCGCCTATATTTAATGTCATTTTTACTTTGTCAGAATTCTTCATCGTCATTCCTCCTTGAGCATGGAGATGCATTTGTCGACGGTGCGAATCAATCGGGCGATGCGGCGTCGGGTGCTAATAATAGTGTCCGGTGATTCCGCGAGCCTGTGAGACATCGTCAAGAATTGAGCGTCTATTTCCGATTGTCGGAGCAAGGCACGTGTGTTCTCAAGTTCAAGTCTCAGGTTGCGGTTCTCTTCTTCCAGATTATGAATTCGTGCATAAAGATTTTGATGTACGGAAGTCAGCTTGTTGATTTCGTCATCAAGATCCTGTAGGAGTGGAATTAGAGGTTTCGCCATCACTGCCTAATTTTTTACAAAAGTAATAAATGTGTGTGAATTTACCAAATTATAATGGCAGATAGATGGCTGAGATGATGCGGAGGCAGACGTAGCGGTAGATTCAAGTAATGATTAATACCATTGGATACCATTGGCTTGAGAAGAACGTTTGTCGTATTTAAGGTCTTTCAACAGTGATGACTTCACTGCAATATGGAAATTATATGATTTGTATGGACCGAAAGGCACGAAAGATGCCGACATCGTGAAACAGTGGAGGTCGCGCGATATCGAACAGTTCATGTATGCAATCTTTTTGAGGTCGAAATTGTATGACGCTGAGAAGGAAAAATTCCAGTTGGTGGTGGGGCGTATGTTGCCTGAGAAAGATAAATTCTGTGTCCACTTCCCTTTATATTCAAGTTTATTGTAGTCAAAAGCTCCGTAGCCATAATTGACAGAATAGTTGAATGTAAGGCTCCAAGGACATTCCCATTTGGCGTAACCGTCAGCATCGGCGCTTGCCGCCTCTTCTTTTGCCTCACGGCGTCTTTTCTTTTTCAGATCGCCGTATTCATCGAAGTTATCGGAATTGCTGCCATCCTGTCCGTCAAAAGGAGTGTCGTCATTTTCTCCATCTCCGTTTGTGTTGGTGTCACCTCCTTTTGTGTCTTTCTTTTTCTTGAAAGTCTGATTGTTGAAGGTGTAGGAGAATGAAGTTCCGGTAGAGGAGAGACGAGCCCATCCTTTACCTGCTTTCCAGCGGGGCACATTTACTCGGACTGGTGTGCCGGATGGCGATAACCTGTAAGTATAGGGATCCCATGTGGCGGAGAGGTTGAGGTTGAAATTTTTGACGAGTCGCAGGAGAATGGATGTGTTGATATTGCTCCAGTTCATGGAGTCGGCTGCAAAGTTATAGCTTTGGCTGATTGTGAAGTTTTCAATCAACGACACTTTCTTTACGCCGGTGGAATCATTATCACTCTTTACCTTCATTTCAAGATTGTTGGCAAGACTGACTGAAACTACACCTGATTTTCCCTGTGACGGAGCTCCGAATATGCCGTGGGAGAAATAATTGTATTTTCTCTTCTGAGGGTTCCCTTGACTATCGATATAATCGTAAGAGCCCCATACACCCCACATAGGATCAGAAAAGTCGGGGGATCCTGACACGGAAACAGTAGGGGTGATGACATGGCGTATCATCTGTATTTTGTCGCCAAAAATTTTCAAAGGTTTCCAGAATCCGTATATTTTTGTATCGAAAGAAAGGGACGCATTGAAGTCAAAAAGATTGTAGAAACCATAGGTGGTATCTGCTATTTCTCGTGATGCCTGAGGATCCCATTGACGGCGTATTTTAGATGTATACATACGGTCGTTCATTGAAATAGACGGCGATATGTTGATATACTTAAAGAGGGAGAAAGTGGCGGAAACGGGCATTGAATGACGCATGCCGTTTCTCCAATCTTTTATAAGACTCTTCTTGAAGAATACGTCTTGTTGAGCTGTCAGTGAGTTCTGGAATTGTCCTGTGTAAGACAGGCGGATTTTTTCATACCATCTTTCTCCGCCTACAGATTTTTTCCTCTTGAACGGGGCAACCTGAGATAGGGTTACGTTGAGGTTCGGGAAAGAGACTGCAAGCGTGGAGTCTTGAGTACGCTGAGAAATATTGGCGGTTGTTGACAGACTCCATTTAGTTCCGGGGAAACGGTAAGTCATGTTGACTGTGGATGACTTGGTGTTTTCCGTGAATGAAGAATTATAGTATGAGTTGAGGTCATTTCGTGAATAACCTGAGGTTGCAAAGTTGACCGAGGCTGAGAAATTCATATTGGGATTCGCCTTTGTGTCTTGTGAGTGACTCCAGATCACTTGAAAGTTGGTTTGTTTGGAATAGTCGGGACTTCCCTTGTCTCCATATATGGTTGTAAGATAAGAGAAATCAAAATTTCCTCGGAATTTATAGCGCTTCACGTATGAAGTATGTCCTGACACTCCCCATGAACCCTTTGTATAGATTTCTCCTCTAAGGGCGAGGTCCACGTAATCAGAAATCGCAAAGTAATAGCCTCCGTCACGCAGGTAGAACCCACGGTTGTAGTCTTCTCCGAAAGTAGGGAAAATTATACCGCTTGAGTAATCTTTAGTGAAGGGGAAATAACCAAAAGGTAGAGCAATCGGGAGAGGAACATCGGCAAGCACCATATAGACTGGTCCGGTGACAATGTTTTTATTAGGTATCATCTTACCTTTCGTTACATTAAAATAAAAGTGTGGATGGTCGTGATCCTCGCATGTCGTATATTTACCGTTTTCGATGAAGAAAGAACCGTCTTCCATCTTTTTGGAAGCACCTCCGGTGAGGTAGCCTTCTCCTTGTTCGCTTATTACGTCTGTGATGTATCCTCTTTCTGTCTTGAAGTTATAAGTCATTTGTTTAGACTCATATTCATCTTTGCCATCTTTGAATATAGGCGATCCTACAAGACTTCCGGTTGAATCAACCACTCCGGTGGCATAGACAGTCGATTTGTCAAGCTCAAGTCTGATCTCTTGTGAGTTAAGTTTGAAATTTCCGTATTCAACGTTACCGTCTCCGTATAGATAAGCATTGTTTTGCCCAGCCATGACAAGAGAATCCTTCGCATTGAAATCAACGGTGAATTCGAGATCCGCTTTTTCTCTGTTTATTCGGGAAAGTATAGTGCGTGAGGAATCTGCAGGGATCGCATTGCCGCGACGGGCACGATATGTGGAGTCGGAAGATATGGAATCCGGAATATTTAAGATTGAGTCTGTCACCGTCAGAGTTGAATCATAACGGAAGAACGCTGTGTCGTTTCTTACAACTATTGAATCGGTGTTGAGTGTGAGGGAATCAATAGGCACAAAACGTGTTTCCCCTGTTGTGTCAACAGCGGAGCGCGATTGCTCCGGTATTTTTTTACCGGGAACTGTCGCTTTTTGCGCAATAGCAAGACCTAAACAGGTCAATGCGATGATATATAGAAAAATACGCCTCAAGGAAGACAAGTTGTTGTCGTTGCGGGTACAAAGTTAGCAATAAAATGCAAAATATATATTTAAAAATGCTAAAAAGGAGCGAGCCGAATGTGAAAAGTGGATATAACACTCAATTTTCGTTTCTGAATATAGTGTATTATCTGCATTTAATTATCCGAATATGGAATGTAGCTCAAGAAACCGTTGAAGGGAATCTTCTCCATGTGCCTGAATTTGTTTGATTACTTTGTCAAGAGACTTTTCTTTGGTAAGATCTCCAGATTTTGAATAAAATTTGTCGGCATAGCAGATCAGCTTCTCCTCCAAAGTTTCCGGAAGCATGTCTCGGTGGGGAAGTGGCAGATCCTGACGAATTATGTCGTCGACTGAAAGACCGGATCCGGTATGCCGTTCACACACGAGCGCATGGCGATGGAGACCTAATTTATCGAGCATCTCTCTGCCGGCGATTCCGTGGCATATATACGGAAGGGCACCGTAACAAAAAATAGAAGGTGCGTCGCATTTCACTACTCCGATGTCGTGGAGCATAGCTGCCTCATAAAGAAATGTCCGGTCGATGTCAAGTGCTTTGAGGTCGGCACATAAAAGGGCTTTCCTCGCCACGCACTCCGAATGTAGAGTGACAGTGGCGAGGAGAGCATCGTTTCCTGAATAATATTTTGAAAATATATTCTGAATATCCATTTGATAGAATTATTCAATCACTTCACACCATCCGTGTGTGTCGGGTTCATCACCATATTGAATTGCACGGAGTTTGTTGTAAAGGGCAGTCGTCACAGGGCCGGCTTCCCCATTGGCAGAGATCACATATTTTTTACCTGTATCAAGATCGTCTATTTCTGACACGGGAGAACATACCGCAGCTGTGCCGCAGGCAGCGATTTCCTCGAATGTGTCGAGCTCTTCGAGGGGAACGTGGCGTTCTTCAACAATCAGCCCCATGTCTTTAGCAAGTTGGCGCAGGCTCTTGTTGGTGATTGATGGAAGTATAGATTCGCTTGCGGGAGTGATATAACGATTATCCTTAACTCCGAAGAAGTTGGCGGCTCCACACTCATCGATATATTTTTTTTCTTTGGGATCAAGATAGAGCATTACCGAATAACCGAGTTCATGAGCTTTTTCTCCAGCCACAAGAGAGGCACCATAATTTCCACCTGCCTTGATTGAACCTGTGCCTTTAGGCGCAACGCGGTCATATTCGCGGCTTATGCACACTTTTGTCGGCTTGAAACCTTCTTTGAAATACGGTCCGACGGGAGTGACAAGCATTATTACTGTATATTCGGTAGCGGGGCTTACTCCAACCCGAGGTGTGATTCCTATTTCAAGAGGTCGGATATAGAGGGACGCTCCTGTGCCATAAGGGGGAACAAAACGTTCGTTGAGTTTAACGACCTTGCGGACCATCTCGCAGAAAATATTTTCCGGGAGTGGCTCCATTTTAAGACCTTCGGCGGAACGGATGAAACGCTTTGCGTTTTCATCCATTCTGAAAACTCTTACTTTTCCGTCTTTACCTCTGAATGCTTTTAGTCCTTCAAACGCTTCCTGTCCATAGTGAAGGCATGATGCGGCAATATGGATTGGGAGATATTCAGAATCTGACACTTCAATTTCTCCCCATTTACCATCTTTGTAGGTGCATCTCACATTGAAATCAGTCTTAAGATAGCTGAAAGAAAGATTGCTCCAATCAATTTCCGGTGCGTTCATAATCTATGTAATTAAAATTTTAAGAAAATAATTTTAATACTACGGGTCAAAACCACTTTGCAATCAATCTCCTCATTCACGTAATGTTTTTTCAGAAGATATCTTGCCGGTCGGGATACGCCCGGCGCAAGTGTTTCATCAGATGCAATGCGTCTGCATGTCTCTGTTATTATTTTGCAGGCACATTGCCGTAATTGTGTGTAAAATTACAAAAAAAAATTGGGAAACCGAAAGATTCCCAATTTTTTATAAAAATAAGTGTATGTCAAACGTAGTATCCTGACAGAATTTGTGGATTACTTGCGTTCCTCTTTCTGCATCTGCTCCTTGAGAGCCTGGAGGGCTCCGAGGTCACCGAGGGTTGTCTTCTCGATTGCAGGAGTTGCAGCAGCCTCTTCCTCACGACGGGGCTTTTTGGCTGCGGGACGCTGCTGAGGACGAGCCTCTGCCTTGTTGGCATCTTCAGCGATGCGGCTGTGAGAAAGGATTATGCGCTTGCTGTCTTTGTTAAACTCGATAACCTTGAAGTTGAGCTTCTCGTCGAGTTTAGCCTGTGTGCCATCTTCCTTAACAAGGTGTTTGGGAGTTGCGAAACCTTCAACACCATATTCAAGAGCGATTACAGCACCTTTGTCCATAACTTCTGTGATTGTACCCTCATGGATAGAACCAACTGTGAAGATTGTCTCGAATACGTCCCAAGGATTCTCTTCGAGCTGTTTGTGACCGAGAGAAAGACGACGGTTGTCTTTGTCAATCTCAAGAACCTGAACCTCGATGTCGTTGCCTACCTGAGTGAACTCTGAGGGGTGTTTGATCTTCTTGGTCCAAGAAAGGTCGGAGATGTGGATGAGTCCGTCTACGCCCTCTTCAATCTCTACAAATACACCGAAGTTTGTAAAGTTGCGGACTTTAGCAGTGTGGCGAGAGCCGATAGCGTATTTCTCTTCGATATTCTCCCAAGGATCTTTCTTAAGCTGCTTGATGCCAAGGCTCATCTTGCGGTCGTCGCGGTCGAGTGTGAGCACAACAGCTTCTACTTCGTCGCCAACCTTCAAGAAATCTTGTGCGCTGCGGAGATGCTGGCTCCAAGACATTTCAGAAACATGGATAAGACCTTCAACACCGGGCTGAACCTCTACGAATGCACCGTAGTCAGCCATAACGACTACGCGGCCTTTGATGTGGTCACCAACCTTGATTGACTGATCGAGAGCATCCCAGGGATGGGGAAGAAGCTGCTTAACGCCGAGAGCGATGCGTTTCTTCTCGTTGTCGAAGTCGAGGATAACGACTTTGATATCCTGATCGAGCTCAACAACTTCGCGGGGATCTGAAACTCTACCCCAAGAAAGGTCTGTAATGTGTACGAGGCCGTCAACACCGCCGAGATCGACGAACACGCCATAAGGAGTGATGTTCTTGACTTTGCCTTCAAGCACCTGACCCTTTTCGAGCTTAGAGATGATTTCACGCTTCTGAGCCTCGAGCTCTGCTTCGATAAGAGCTTTGTGAGACACAACAACATTCTTATATTCCTGGTTGATTTTTACAACCTTGAATTCCATAGTCTTGTCGACGAATACATCGTAGTCGCGGATAGGACGAACGTCGATCTGTGAGCCGGGGAGGAATGCCTCGATGCCGAACACGTCGACAATCATGCCGCCTTTGGTGCGTGATTTAACGTAACCTTTGATGATCTCGTCATTTTCGAGGGCCTGGTTGACACGATCCCAGCTGCGAGTCTGGCATGCTTTCTTATGAGAAAGGCGGAGCTGACCGTTCTTGTCTTCAAGGGTCTCGATGAATACCTCTACTTCGTCGCCTACTTTGAGGTCGGGATTGTAGCGGAATTCGGAAACAGGGATGATGGCGTCTGATTTCATGCCTATATCGACACGAACTTCACGTTTTGAGATGGATTTAACCACGCCGGTCACCACTTCATTGTCTTTAGCTGTCTTAAGAGACTCGTCGTAGGTGTTTACAAGCTCCTCGCGGCTCTTCGAACCAGCTGTTTCGCCGTTTGCATAGGCATCCCAATCGAAATCTTCAATCGGGGTTTGAACTTTAGATTCAGTCATTAAAAGTTAATAAATTGGGTTGTTAATTCTCTATCTTACGGGTGAAAAAGCCCGTAAGCGGCGCAAAGGTAGTTATTTTTTTGATTATGTGCAAATAAAAAGACGTTTGCGGGTGATTTTTTTCACTCCAAACGTCTTTTCGCGTTAAAGTTCCAGCATGTGGGTCTCACGAGACAGATTGTCGAGGTATTCCTGGCGGTCATCCACAACCATCTCGTCGAATTGTTCCGCTCCAATAGGTATGCGGTTTTGCCGGTCTCTCCACCATTTGTCGAATCTTCTTCCTATCCATTGCAGCTGGAGTTCGTCATAACGGGAGTATGCCTCATCAAATAGATTTTCTATCTCATCCAACGAGCTGAGGTTCATGGCATCATCGAGATATGCACGGGGCATTACCTGTCCGCATATGTCGACCCATCCCCCCGCATCTTCTCCGTCAGATTCTGGAATAATCCCGTCAGGAAGAGCAAGCGAAAGATATTTATAGATTGCCGATGTGTAGAGGAATTTTGCCCGCTCAAGGGCTGCGCGCGTAAATTTCATTCCTTTATAGCGAAGATAGAGGTCGTCATCAGTAGGGTGGGCGAGCAGCCCCGAGATTGTCCCAATAGCTTTTAACATGCTGTCTACTGTAAACGGATTGAGCACGTTGAATATAATACGGTCATGCAGAGGTATCCTGCGTTTCAATCTTCTGTCACGTGTAGGCCATTTTTGTTCGTCTCTCAGGAGTCCGCAAGATCTGAGCATGGCTCCAGGAACAACGACTGTTGCTCCGCGTTCATCGCCAAACAGATAAGAAAACGGGAAGTCGGATGAATCCGGGTGAGTCTTATGAGCTCCCATTATCATTGAAAAGGCACCGATCTTCGCCCCGAACATTATATAGGATCCGGATGAAGTTTTCACTCCACGTTCCAGTACTCCCCAGTGCACGGGCCCGAGTTTATACATGTGATTGCTTTGATTGGTAGACGAACCGGCATTCATGAATGCCGTCTGGCATCCGATCATTAGAGTGGCTTTGTGCATGCTGACGCTGTATGGACCGGCAAGCAATGCGCATGCCTCGCCGTTTTCAAATGAACAGTTAGCAAAGAACAAGGAATCGTGAGCTGAAAATCCTTTTGCAACTTCAGCCCCTTGCCCTACATAGCAATTGCGCAATATGGCGCCGGCATCAACCATCCCGTCTTCGATTATGAAGTTTTCTGCGTCTACTCCGGAACCGATGTAGGCAAGCGGTTTGCCCGCCTCTACGTTGTTGATAACGGCTCCGTTTACTAATGAGCGTGCCCCTTCAATCTTGCATCCGGCACCGACGCTCATGTTTATGAGCCTGCCGCAATCGCGGACAACAGCGTCATCTCCAATTTCTTGTCTGACAGCTTTTGAGTCGAGAAAATCATGTATTGCGGGGCTTATCTTGTTTTTATACCACCTGGGTACGCGTGCCATAAGTGTGGCAGCCTGGGCAGAAAGACCGGGATAAGCCACCACAGGGCGCGACCCTGTTTCGTCAAGGGCACATATCAGAGTGCCTACACCACATGAGGCTTCATTATCGAATTCGATTCGATCGACATTTTCTATTATAGCGTTTTTCCCTACTCTACAATTGGATATTCCTCCCCTGACATTGCGTACGACGGCACCTGACTCAACAGATACGTTTGGTCCGAAACAGACATTCCTGATCTTAGATATGTCGATATCAGGCGAGAACTTCACCAGCTCCCAATTGTCGCAAATGCATCCTTGCCTTTCAAGCCGGGCAATTTTCCACCATTCGAGTGGGGCGGGGCTGTTGAATGAACAGTTTATATTTTCATTGTCCGTCATAATCTTCGTCATACTTTTGGAAAAGGAAATCGTTATAGGGGAACCGCTCTGTGTGAATTTCCTTTGCCTTCTGATAAAGAAGACCTTTTAAAGCATCTATGTTTGTACGTTCCTTGGCTGAGATAAACACGCAATTGTTTGCCATCTTAGCCATCCATGTGTTGCGGAAGTCTTCAAGAGATATATTTTCTCGAGTGGAGGGCGTGAGGTCGTCAGGATCTTTGGGTGTGTAGGTGAAGGCATCGATTTTATTGAATACCATTATCATGGGTTTTGCTTCCGCTCCACACACTTCCTGAAGGGTTTTATTGACCACTTCTATTTGTTCTTCAAACCCGGGGTGGGAGATGTCTACAACATGCACAAGTATGTCTGCCTCCCTCACTTCATCGAGGGTGGATTTGAAAGAATCTACCAGATGTGTCGGCAATTTCCTGATAAAGCCCACGGTGTCAGTAAGGAGAAACGGAAGGTTGTCAATGATGACTTTTCTTACGGTGGTGTCAAGGGTTGCAAACAATTTGTTTTCGGCAAACACCTCACTTTTGCTCAGTAGGTTCATGAGGGTGGATTTTCCTACGTTGGTATATCCAACAAGGGCGATACGCGTAAGCTTGCCCCTGTTTTTCCTTTGGATGCTTTTTTGTCGGTCTATGTGCTGCAACTCGTTTTTCAGCCGTGATATTTTGTCGAGGATTATACGGCGGTCGGTTTCGATCTGGGTTTCACCGGGTCCCCTCATGCCTATGCCGCCACGTTGGCGCTCGAGGTGAGTCCACATCCTTGTTAATCTCGGGAGGAGATATTGATATTGCGCGAGTTCCACTTGAGTGCGGGCGGTGGCAGTCTGTGCCCGTTTTGCAAAAATATCAAGAATAAGGCTCGTGCGGTCAAGTATTTTTACTTTGAGTTCCTTTTCTATATTCGCTACCTGTTTTGGAGAGAGATCGTCGTCAAAGATCACAAGCCCGATTTCATTATCTTCAATATATTGTAGTATTTCATCAAGTTTGCCTTTGCCCACGTACGTGCGAGGGTTAGGATAGTCAAGCTTTTGGATAAATCTTTTTTCAGGTTCAGCGCCGGCAGTGCGTGCCAGGAAATCAAGTTCATCAAGATATTCATTGACTTTCGCTTCGCTTTGCCGCAGAGTGACAAGCCCCACGAGAACTGTTCTCTCGTTGGCTTCTTTATTGATTATGTTGTCTTCAATCATTGGTGTTATAAAATCTTTGTCGCACTTGTTGCCTTTTTATAATGGGAGAAAAAAGATGTTTTCTTCCGAGTGTGCCGCATTTTCAGTAATGGGGAAATCCGGACGCAAAGATAATCAGAACTTCGCCAATCTACAAATGAAGTAACGCTTAACGACTGTCGAGAGTTGAAAAAAAGAGCCGAATCTTACGATACGGCTCCTTTATGATCTCGTTTATGGGGGATTTTATTTCTTAACCTTATTGTAGCGTGCGTTAAGTCCTTCAACCACCTCGTCGGTGATGTCGAGAGCCGGATTGATCAGGAGAGTGGCTGCCTTGAAGAATATGGCATCATATCCTTTTTTTACATTGTATTCCTGAATGAATGCCTGGATAGAATCGTTTACGGCTTTTTGAGCAGTCATCGCAGCGTTTTCGAAATTGCTTTGCAAGGTTGCAACCGAGCGCTGGGCATTTGCCTGCATGTTGTTGATCTTGTCTTGATCTGCCTTATAGGATTCCTCAGAAAGATACCCGTTGTTCTGCATTTTCTTTTGCATGGAAGAGGCAAAAGACTGGATGGAGTTCTCATGGCGTTTTACTTCACTTTCCATGTTGGTTTGCATGCGTAGCATTTCCTCATTGTAGTCTTTTGCAAGATTATATTTGCTCAAGACAGAGTCGAGGTCAACATAGCGGTAGTTGGGGAGTCCTGTGCCGGACTTGGCGGCTTCGGCTGCAGATGAAGCTGCAGGAGTTGCGTTCTTGCTTTCAGAACTGCATGAGGCAGCTGCCAGGCATAAGCAGAGGGCACATGAGATAGCCGAAACTCTAAGAAGAAATTTTTTCATTATGTCTTTAAAAAGTTATTGTTGTTCTGGTTGTCGTTTCTCAGTCGTAGCTTTTTTATTACGATGTTGTTTGTCATGATGACATGCATGACCCGTAAGAAACGTGTGGCTACGGGAGAATATTACTCTAACAGAGAGCAAAAGTAACGCAATTCCACAAAAGAAAAGCACCAATAACGTTAATTTCACTTTTTTAAAGTTAATTTAACAGATAAATCGCTTCTATCTTATGATAGTTTGGCGGATTTCTAATGCAAAATTAAGAAAAAAACGCTAAAGATGAAAATTTAATGTGCGACTTTCCTGTTTTTGTTGTGATTGCTTTTTATTTATGACTTTTCACCGGCTCTGGTGATTCACTTTTTTATTGTAATTTACTTATGTTTTTATGCCAAAATATGAATTTAAGGGGTGAAGATGGAATATTTTATTAATAAAAGAGGCGTGCTTTTTGAGAGACGGAAAATTTTATGTACTTTTGAAAACTAAAACGCTGACCATTGATATCTGTATATATATATTCTCAATGGTTTTATAGCAGCAAAAATTAAATCAAAACCATAAAAACAACATGACTATGGAAGTTAAAGATCTGAAACCAGCCCTTCTCTGGCAATGTTTTGACGAGATCACAAAAGTGCCTCGACCTTCTTGCCACGAAGAAAAAATCAGAGAGTATCTTCTTGAATTTGCAAAGAAGCACGGGATTGAATCAAAGACCGACAAGGTCGGAAATGTGGTTCTGAAAAAGCCCGCGACAAAGGGATATGAAAGTGCGCCGACAGTTGTGCTTCAGGCACATATGGATATGGTGGCTGAAAAGAACGGCGATGTGGAACATGATTTCCTGAATGATCCTATCCAGACATATATCGATGGAGATTGGGTGAAAGCCAAAGGCACAACTCTTGGTGCTGATAATGGCATCGGTGTGGCAGCGGCACTTGCTGTTATGGCTGATGATTCGCTTCAGCATGGTCCGGTTGAAGCATTGTTTACTGTCAACGAAGAGATTGGGTTGGAAGGTGCGCAGAATTTAGGAGAGGGGATGATAGACGGTTCGGTCCTTATCAATCTTGACTCGGAAGACGATGGCGAAATCTTTGTGGGTTGTGCAGGCGGTATTGATACAACAGCCGTGTTTACTTACAAACGTAGTTTTGCACCGGAAAACTTCTCTTATTTCAAAATTAAGGTAAGCGGACTTCTTGGCGGTCATAGCGGCGGCGACATTCATATCGGCAGAGCTAATGCCAACAAACTCGTGGCTCGTTTTATTTGGAATTGCTCTCAAAAGTGGGATATAGAGGTAAGCACAATAAAAGGTGGAAACCTACGCAATGCCATACCAAGAGAAGCGGAGGCTGTATTTGGAGTCCACAGTGATCATGCAGCTGAGATTGCCAAATATATGGAAATATTTGCCAATGAAATTAAAAATGAATTCAAGGGGATAGAACCTTCTATGGATCTCAGGGTAGAATCTGTGGATCGTCCGGAATACTGCATCGATTCCAATACGTCACTTGCATTGGTGAGAGCTTTATATTCAGCTCCTCACGGAGTCGTGTCGATGAGCCGAGATATCGAAAACCTTGTGGAGACTTCTACAAATCTTGCCGCTGTCAAGATGGAAGGCGATGATAAGATCAAGGTGACCACCTCTCAGCGTTCTTCGGTGGAATCCCGCAAAAATGACATAGCCGGACAGGTGGAGGCTCATTTCCAGCTTGCGTGTGCCAAGATCTCCCATTCAGACGGTTATCCGGGATGGGCTCCTAATATGAATTCCCCTATAATGAAGATATCAGCGGAGGCATACGAAGAATTATTTGGAGTTAAGCCGGCAATCAAGGCTATTCATGCCGGCCTTGAATGTGGACTTTTCCTTGCGAACAACCCCGGTCTTGATATGGTCAGCATTGGCCCGACTATGACCGGAGTGCATTCTCCTGATGAAAAGCTTTTGATTCCTACGGTAGATAAATTCTGGAAGCATCTGGTTTTGATGCTTGAAAAAGTTGCAAGGTCATGACCCGCTTCAGAGCGGCAATCTTCTTATCCGTTGTCGCGGTTCTCATAACGGGGACCGTGGCAACGGCTCAAAATAAGAAGGAATCAGTCGCCATGGAAGTGTCGGTTTTGGAAAATATTATAGAGGCGGATGAAGTCCGGAGAGTCATGGTGGATTCGATTGATGAAAAAAATGATTCAACGCGTTACACCGGACTTACGGAAGAAGATTTTCGTCTTGTGGCAGAAGAACTCGGTGTCGAGACTGCGGTTATCAAAGCGGTGGTCGCAATAGAAGCGGGGTCTCAGATGAAGGGTTTTTGGGCTCCGGGTGTGCCTGTGATAAATTTTGATCAGAAAATGTATGCCAGGTTCAGATCAAAAGCCGAATCAAAAGCCGGTGCTAAAGGGGAGAAGGTGCCGGCAGGACTTACGGGATACGCTCTCAGGGAGTGGACACAACTGATCAATGCAAGAAAAGTGAATGCTCAGGGGGCAAATCTTGGAACGTTTTGGGGAATGTTTCAGATCGGAGGTTTCAACTATCGTAAATGCGGATGTGAGTCGGTCGACGAATTTGTGCGCCTGATGGCATATTCAGAATTGGAACAATTGGAACTCTTTGCAGCGTTTATCACAAATTGTGGAATGCTTGCTGATCTAAAAAGTAAAAACTGGGCTGGATTTTCGCGTAAATATAACGGTCCCGGATACGCACGACGGGGTTATCATACAAAAATGGCGGCTGCCTATAAAAAATACAAGGCGGCTGAAAACGAAAAATAATTGTTTAACCAGTATCTTTAAAGCAATTTTATGATCCCTAAGAGTATGTTTGCTTTTGGCATAAGTTAATATTTAGAAAGAGTTTTTGAGGTTGTTTTGAGACTGAGTGAATGAGTTATGTGGTTCCATAACGACTGAATGAAGACTTAAAACAGACCAAAAAGACTTCTAAAGATTTCTTAATTTAAAAGTAAACATACTCTAAATATCAGGCTTGATCTTTGCTTACATAAGATACACAACATAATACCTGAAAGATATGAAGATAACAGATCTTGAACCGAAACTTGTGTGGCAATGTTTCGATGAAATTACTAAAGTGCCGCGTCCCACACATCATCTTGAGAAAATGAAAGAATTTCTCGTGAAATGGGCAGACAGACATAATATTGCAGTAAAGACTGATGAGGTTGGCAATGTAATGATGAGTAAACCTGCCACTCCGGGTCATGAAAACGCTCCGACAATCATACTCCAAGGACATCAGGACATGGTGGCTGAAAAGCGTGGAGATAAGGTTCACGATTTTCTGACAGATCCAATCACTACAATTGTTGACGGCGACTGGGTGAAGGCTGACGGCACCACCTTGGGCGCCGATAATGGCATGGGATGTGCAGCAGGCATGGCGGTGCTTATCGATGATTCAATTGTTCATGGACCGATTGAGTGTCTGTTTACAGTAGATGAGGAGCAAGGGCTTATCGGGGCAAACGGTCTTCAGCCCGGATTTGTCACAGGTTCTATTCTTTTGAATCTTGACTCAGAAGAGCACGGTTCTTTGGTGATCGGATGTGCCGGAGGAAAGGTGACTATTTGTAAAAAGGCATATGTAACTAACTCCGCACCTTCGGATAAGGCATATTATAAAGTTCACCTCAACCACATGAAGGGTGGCCACTCTGGTATGGAAATAAACCTTGGAAGAGGAAATGCAAATCAGCAACTATGCCGCTTCCTGTGGGAAAATATTGAAAAATACAATATGTCGGTCGCATCAATCGATGGTGGCGGACTGGCAAACGCTATTCCACGTGAGGCATGGGCGGTTGTAGGAATTGATTCGTCCAGAAAAGAGGATTTTGAAAAAGATGTGAAAGTATTCAGTGACATGATCCATGCTGAATTCCTTCTTGCAGAAGGACCTGATTTCACATTTGATGCTGCTCCCGTCGAAACTCCTGCTGAAGTGATCGGAGATATCGATGCTAAAAACTTGATATCTGCTGTTTTTGCTTGCCCGAATGGAGTTCAGGGTATGTCGAATGCAGTTGAGGGGCTTGTCGAGTCTTCTTGTAATCTTGCATCAATAAAAATGAATGACGGTAAATTAGTAGTCACCGTTCATGTTCGGTCTTCAGTTGATTCCCGTCGTGATGAGGTCGCTGACAAAGCTAAAGCTCTTTTCGAAATGATCGGATATGAGGTGGAGTTTGAAGACGCATACGTTGGATGGGCTCCTAATCCTGATTCTAAGGTACTGGAAGTAGCTGTGGATAGTTTTGAATCTCTTTTCGGTCACAAACCAAAAGTTGAAGCGCTTCATGCCGGTCTTGAGTGTGGACTGTTCCTTGAAAAAATGCCGGGACTTGACATGATTTCATTTGGTCCGACATTGAAAGACATACATTCTCCGGGCGAAAAAGCCAATATCCCATCAGTTCAGGAATTCTGGAAATTCCTCTGCGATATTCTTCGCAGACTCGCATAAAACGATTCCGTCTTATATTCAAGACAAACTCCCGCAGGAAGCTTTAACATTGAAAGCTTCCTGCGTTTTTTATTGAACAAATGGGGGATAGGTAAGTTATTCTAATATAGCGTACATTAAAATTGTTCGCAGATTTAATAATTATAAATATAAGTGATGTTAGGATATCTTTCAATAGGAGTGTTTATCGATGGTGGTTATTATGCAAAGATCAACAGGTCGCTGAAAGCTACTGAAAGTTCAATCATAAGAGTCAGGTCGTTGTTCGATTTTATTTGCTCGCGGCTTGCATACGAGGAGGGTGTCGACCCTGCCAACTGTCAGATTACTGAAGCTCATTATTTTAGGGGTAGATTCAGGGTTAAAGAGGCATATGACAAACACCTATTATATAATGAGAGAAAGTTTGAGGATACCCTGATAGAGAACGATGTGATTTTCCATTATAAACATTTGCGTGAAATGGAGAAAGACGGTGTGATGCAGGTGATTGAAAAAGGGGTCGATGTCTGGTTTGCTCTTGAGGCATATGAACTGGCAGTTTTCAGAAAATTCGATTATGTTGTCCTTATAACGGGTGATGCTGATCATGAAATGCTTGTAAGAAAACTCAAGGCTCTGAAGATTAAAACGGTGTTGCTTACCTGGAACCTTGCTAACGTAGACGCAACCTCTCCTTTGCTGAGAGAAGAGGCGGGACATCATTGGGAGCTTTCACAATTAGTCAAAGAAAATGAAGGATTGAAAAAGTCACTCTTATATAAACTAAGAGATTCTGCTTTGAATCCGCTTGGCGATGATTTCTGAAATAGTGTGTGCGGATATTCCGCTCGCTCAATATTAAAAACAAGTAGTTATGAAAATCTTGAAAATTTTTACTTTTATTATTGCATGTTTGATTATGGCTGCGTGTGGTAATTCAGGAGAAGCCGGAAAAGTTGCTTCTAAAATCAATGCCGGAGAACGTCTCTCTCAGGCTGATTATACTGTCATGATTGATTATTGTGGCAAATATGCTAATGAGGCTCAGAAAATACAAGACCGCATAAATGCCCTTCCTGTAGATTCCGAGGAAAGTGAGAAATTGAATGAAGAGATGTCGACACTTGCCGACAAGTTTGCCTACACCACATTGTTTTTTGATAAGATCACTACCTGCACACAGGAAGAGGTTGGTCCTGACAATGTAGCGCTGATTAATAAATTCGCTCCTTTGATGTGGTTTTCTGCTCCAGAATGGGCATCGATAGGGGGAGATGAAAATGTGGAAGGATTTATTGAAGAGATGCCATCGTCTGACTCTACAGGTGTAATATCATCCGGAGACGGGGTTGAGGTGGATAGATAAAATAATAGTATAGTCTGAAACATCGGCGGCTGAATATGTTGTTCAACATATTCAGCCGCCGATGTTTCAGGCAGGAAATGGCAATTTGCTACCTTCTTTGTTTAAAATTTATATTTTTATCAGTTGTTTGCTGATTTATGGAGATTTTGTCTTTTTGACTATTGGGTGTGTGTCATGAATCGAGATTATTCTTATTTTGAAAGAAGCAAATATTATATTAATTTTGCAATACAAGAGACGCCAATGCGTCTCAGCAGTAATTTTGACATTTTGAGACAGTTCCGTTATATGTCGTGGCATGTGCCCCGATTGTCTGCTATTAAGATTGATCGGAATCCTCTACCTTGATAATCTGTACCATAAATGTATCTCTAAAAAGAAATTTATTCTTGAAATTTGATGCCTGAAAAACATATAAATTTATAGTTGAAGTGACAAATACCTTGAATCTACATGAAAACAAATTCGCATAAACGCGAATGCACATGCCACGACAGCGGATACAGACAATAAAAGCCATATGCCATCGTTTGAAAGAATAGGATTGCTGTCTTGCTTTATTAGGCCGTATATCTTGAAGTTGTTTCAACTTTTTTTACGGAGGTTGGATTTTGTATGGCTTTTTACCTTAAAAGATCCTCTTTCCCAATCTTCTGCCATCTTTTCGGTCGCTTTTGAAACTTTCATTGGTCGTTTAGCCCGCTAAACTCCCTCTTCAAGTTTCAAAATCGCCTCGAAAATCTGACGAAATCTTGAAAAAGAAAAAAGTCGAAACAACTTCCTTAGGTAAAAGACAGTGATTCTGACTTGACCGAATTCATTTAATCATTTAAGAAATATTATGATCTCGAGATAACTCTCGAGATATGAAAATTATCTGATATATATGTGTGGAATTGTAGGATATATTGGCGATGGAAATGTATATGACGTTCTTATAAAAGGATTGCATCGCTTGGAGTATAGAGGTTACGATAGTGCAGGAATTGCTTTGGTTAACCCATCAGGCACCCTGAATGTCTATAAGGCTATGGGAAAGGTGTGTAACCTCGAAAATTTCTGCAAAGATAAAAACCTTGATGCTAAAGCCGGAATAGCTCATACCAGATGGGCTACTCATGGAGAGCCGAGTGATTCCAACGCCCATCCCCATTATAGCGAAGACGGCAATCTTGCATTGGTGCATAATGGCACGATAGAAAACTATAAACTCCTTAAGGATGCGTTGTCACAGCATGGCTGCAAGTTCCATTCCGAGACAGACACGGAGGTGCTTGTTCAATTGATAGAATACATTAAGGTGAAAAACAGCTGTAGCCTTCTTGATGCAGTTAGGGAGGCATTGAAACAGGTTGTTGGCGCTTATGCGATAGCCGTGGTGGAAAAAGACCAGCCTAACCGTATTATTGCGGCGCGTAAAAGCTCTCCGCTTGTCATAGGAATAGGCGATGATGAAATGTTTCTTGCCTCTGATGCCACTCCTTTTGTTGAATATACAAAAGAATGTGTCTATCTTAAGGATGAGGAAGTGGCAATTATTGAGAGGGGGCAGCCTTTGAAGCTCGTTACGCTTGAAAATAAAGAGGCAAAAATTGATGTCACCACCCTTGAACTCAGTATTTCTCAGTTGGAAAAAGGCGGTTATCCTCATTTTATGCTCAAAGAGATATTTGAGCAAACATCGACACTCAGGGATTGTATAAGAGGACGTGTTGTGAATGGTGGCAAGCGTATCATCATATCCGGAGTTGAGGATAATAAAGAAAAATTTCTCAATGCTAAAAGAATAGTGATAGTTGCCTGCGGCACTTCATGGCATGCCGGACTTATAGGGAAATATTTGATTCAGGACATGTGCCATATCCCTGTAGAGGTGGAGTATGCAAGTGAGTTCCGTTATTCTAATCCTGTTCTTGACGACAGGGATATAGTGATGGCTATTTCTCAAAGTGGAGAGACTGCGGATACTCTCGCTGCGATAAAGATTGCGAAAGGTATGGGTGCGTTTGTATATGGCATCAGCAATGTGGTTGGCAGCTCGATCCCACGTGAAACGGACAGTGGCACATATATACACGTCGGACCGGAAATTGGCGTGGCTTCTACAAAGGCATTTACCGGACAGGTTATGGTCCTGACTATGGTGGCGGCAGCCATAGGGCAGCTAAGAGGCACAATGAATCAGGAACAGATAGCTGAGGTCGGCAAGGCTATCCATAAAATTCCTTCCCTTGTGGATAAAGTATTGAAGCTGAATTCAAAAATCGAACGCTTGTCGTTGATCTATACTTATGCAAGAAACTTCTTGTATCTCGGACGAGGCTATAGCTATCCAGTCGCCTTGGAAGGTGCTTTGAAACTTAAGGAGATTTCTTATATACATGCTGAAGGCTATCCGGCAGCGGAAATGAAACATGGACCTATCGCATTGATCGACGAAGAGATGCCGAGTGTGATAATAGCTCCTAATGACCATCTTTATGAGAAGATTGTCAGCAATGTGCAGCAGGTAAAGGCTCGTGGAGGTTCGATAATCGCTATTGTGACCGAAGGTGATACGGTGATACGTAATATTGCAGACCATGTTTTGGAGGTGCCTGAGGTGCCTGAGGCGTTGAGCCCTATCATCACCAGCATACCTTTGCAATTGCTCAGCTATTATATAGCGATCAACAAGGGTAAGAATGTGGATATGCCCAGAAATCTTGCGAAGTCTGTCACTGTTGAATGATTTTCCATTCATCGATTTTTAGTCCGGGCATACTTTTCCGGATGTTTTTAAACCGGATTGTACATAAAATTAAGAGGGAAATTTATCTTAGGTTTCCCTCTTAAATTATTCTGATAAATAGCAAATTGTAGACGAATTAATGGTTTGATGCACGCCATTCCGGAAAAAATATTGAAAAAAAGTTGCTAAAAAATTTGGAGTGTGAAAAAAAAGCAGTAACTTTGCAGTCGAATTTCGGTTTGACACTAAACAAAACGGAATTTAACGCCTCTTTAGCTCAGTTGGCCAGAGCACGTGATTTGTAATCTCGGGGTCGT
>CAJTZQ010000041.1 GCA_910583795.1 uncultured Muribaculaceae bacterium | reverse complement strand
TTATTAACCTTGTAATCATTCGGTTAGCTCAAAACTACCGAATCATTGTAATTAACAATGTTAATCAATACTTGTTTGTATTAGTAAAGAAAAATTAAGTCTTATATTTGCGATGATTTTAACGAATTGTAGCCTGGAAAACTCTCAAGAGCCTGAAAACAACTCGGAAAAATCCATGAAATAGAAGAAAAATTAACCCAATAGGGAAGCTTAACTATCTGTTAATAGCCAATATGGCATAAGTTGGATTATAGACAATGTGTTCTGTGCACTACAATCAGCTATCGCTGTAGGTTGTTGACGGATGGGAAAGCAGATTTACGCGATTAACCAAAAATCGGAAAATTTTTACAAATAATAACAACTAAATTATTCTTGCATGAAGAACATCTGTTTTCATCTGAACAGGAAGTTGTGGATGACTATGGCATTGGTGCTAAGTCTCGCGCTTCCAGGCTTCGCGCAGAAGATCACTGTCCACGGGTATGTGGATGATGAGACCGGCGAGCCATTGATCGGTGCCACCGTAATGGAGAAAGGCACGTCTAACGGTACGGCGACAGACATCGACGGCAATTTCTCTATCAATGTCGAGCCGAATGCAACTCTTGTGATCAGTTACATCGGTTACGATCCTATGGAGGTTCCCGTAGACGGCCGCACAGAGATCAAGGTAACAATGAAAGAAAACGCCACCATGCTTGCCGAGACAGTAGTTATCGGTTATGGTAGCGTAAAGAAATCTGATGCCACCGGCTCAGTGTCTGTTATTAAACCGGATGAGATCGATGCCGGTATATCTACTTCAGCTCAAGACCTTCTTGTAGGTGCCTCTCCCGGTGTTGTTGTCACTACAGATGGTGGTAGCCCTACAGGCGGCGGTACAATCCGTATCCGTGGCGGTTCCTCTCTTACAGCATCCAATGACCCTCTGATCGTGATTGACGGTGTGCCTATGACTAACCAGTCGCAGGGAGGAGGTATGAATGCTCTCACCATGATTAATCCTAATGATATCGAAAGCATGACAGTGCTTAAAGATGCTTCAGCAACCGCTATCTATGGTAGCCGTGCATCTAACGGTGTCATCATAGTCACTACCAAGAAAGGTAAGGCAGGCAAACCGGTTGTAAATGTGACAGCCAATATGACTGTCAATACAGCCCGTAAGACCCTTAACCTTATGAACGGTGCTGAATTTTCTGATTTTGTGAAAGCAAATCTTGGAGAAAGCTCAATAGCACAACTCGGATATGACGGCAAGGTATATAATACCGATTGGCAGAAAGAAGTGCTCCGCACTACAATTTCACAAGATTACAACGCAAGTATAGCAGGTAAGGCTGGATTCCTTCCTTATCGTGTAAATGCGGGTTATACAAACTCTGAAGGTATCCTCAAGACTTCAAGCATGTTGCGTGTCACTGCAGGATTCAGTCTTAGCCCTAAGTTTTTCAATGACCTCCTTTCTATCAATGTGAATGTCAATGGCACTTATGGCGACGTCCGTAATGCCGACGGTGCCGCTATCGGTGGCGCCACCAGCATGGACCCGACAAAACCTGTACGTACCAATATTTCTATGGGAGGTAATTCCGGATTGTATCTTTACAATGGATATTACAACTATGCTCCCGGCGGGACGTATGACCGTAATGCTGCCATCAACCCGTTGCAGAGACTTTATGACGTGGATAATCACAATAAGACATGGTCTTCATCCGGTAATATCCAGATTGATTATGCTCTCCATTTCCTCCCTGAACTCCATCTTAACCTTAACCTTGGTTATCAGGTGAGCAAAAATGATCAGCGCAGCATCACCGCAGCAAACTCAGTGATGGCATGGACAAACGACGGTCTTATGTCGAACAATGCAGCCGGTGCTGCCACTCTTTACAAATGGCACGAACTTCAGCGCAACACTCTGCTTGACTTCTATGTGAATTATAAGAAGGATTTCGAAGCCATCAAATCAAATCTTGACGTGATGGTGGGTTATTCCTGGCAACGTTTCAGCTATCTTGGACGTTCTCAGAACTATGTCAATTCACTCGGTTTTGTAAATGCCAACGGGAACAACGGCTTCTCTTATGATAACGGAACATATTATATGGATGTCAACACCCATAACGCAATCGGTGAGGTTGTAAATAATGCTCCCCAAAGCCGTTGGGGCAATCCTCTTCAGCTTGTTTCGTTCTTTGGTCGTTTGAATTATACATTTGACGACACTTATCTTCTCACTTTCACTCTCCGTGATGACGGTTCTTCCCGTTTCTCAAAAGACACCCGCTGGAGCCTTTTCCCCTCTGTAGCTCTCGGTTGGAAGATCAACAATGTAGGCAGTCTCCGCGATGTGTCTTGGCTTGATGAATGGAAACTTCGTCTTGGCTGGGGTCAGACCGGTCAGCAGGATATAGGTAGCTATTTCCCATATCTGCCTTTGTATACCAATTCATATAAACCCGGATTCCAATATATCGGTCCTAACGGACAATGGATCGAGCCTCTTTATCCGCAGGCATACGACAGTAAGATCAAATGGGAGACCACTACTACATGGAACGTCGGATTTGATCTCGGATTCTTTAATAACCGCTTTACAGCTGCCATCGACTGGTATCTACGCAACACAAAAGACCTTCTTGCGTTCACTCCAGCGTTGGGCATGAATACCTCAAACTATATGACTACCAATATCGGTAGCCTCCGTAACTATGGTATTGAGGTTACATTGGGCGGACGTCCTGTGCAGACTGAGAATTTCACATGGACATCCAACGTCAATGTGGCATGGAACCGTAACAAGATTACTGCTTTAACAGGCGATGCCAAGACTTCAGAGATTTCTGCAAGAAACGTGCCGTCAGGCACAGGCGGCCCTCTTCAGTGGCATCTTGTAGGGGAGGCTGCTTTCACTTATCGTGTATATCAGCAGGTGTATGATAACGACGGCAATCCTGTCCCCGGTCAGTATGTGGATCAGAATGCGGACGGCAAGATCAATGACGCCGACCTTATCAACTTCCATTCTCCGGAACCTAAAGTGACATTCAACTGGACTAACAATTTCAGCTATAAGAACTGGGATCTTTCGTTTGCGTTGCGTGCCAACTTCGGCAACTATGTCTACAACGGGCCCCGTTATGACCGTACAAATCTTGCAAAAGTTGATGCTTACGGTCTCAACAATCTTCTCCGTGATGAATTCATATTCCCAAGCAATCCCGAGCAGCTTATCTTAAGTGATTATTGGGTTGAAAACGCATCGTTCCTCCGTTGCGACAACATTACACTCGGATACACCTGGCCGGACCTTATCAATGAGCAGCTTCGTCTCCGTCTTTATGGCGCGGTTCAAAACCCGTTTGTGATTACAAAATATAAAGGTCTTGACCCTGAAGTGTTCGACGGTATCGACAACAATGTTTATCCCCGTCCAGTAAGCTTTACAATCGGTCTGATCGCTACATTCTAACTTTAAAGGCAGATATAAAAATGAAATATAATAGATTTTTCCTTGCCGGCAGTGTCATCGCGGCAACAATGACTTTGGGGAGTTGTGTCGGAGACCTTGATCTGACGCCCACCGATCCAAGCCTTTTGACTCCCGGACAGTTTGCATCCGATCCCGATGGTTATCTTGACAAGGCGATCGGAGGCGTATATCTCCAGTATGCCACATACGGAGCCAATGGAGATGCATCAGTACAGGGATTCGACGGCGGTATGTCGACATTCCAACGTGCAGTTTTCATCCTTGAGGAAGTCCCTTCAGACGAAGCTTCATGGATTCCTAATGATGCTGACTACGGTCTGTTCCAATACGGTCTTATTCCTGCGTCAAACACAGTTGTTATGGGCACATATTCAAGATTGTTTATCAATATTGCTATGTGCAACCAGTTCATACAGACTGTGAACGATGGATATTTTAATCTGACTACGGATGCTTTGAAGAACAAGGCTGACGAGTATATGCGTCAATGTCGCATTTTGCGTGCCGGTGCATATTGGTATGCTATAGATAACTTTGGTAATGTCCCCTATGCAGATGAGAATGTAAAAATGGGAGAGGTCGCACCTCAGCTTTCTTCCAATTTCGCTGAAGGACGCCGTATGGTGTACGAAAAAGTTGTTGAGGATCTTGAAAATATCGTGACATGGTATAAGGAGAATGATCCAAACAACCGTCCGCCATATGGATATGTAGGACTTGATGTGGCTGAGTCGCTTCTTGTGAAATATTATCTGAATGCTGAGGTTTACACCGGTACAGCTGCCTGGGATAAATGTCTTTCTCATGCCGAGGCTGTAATTGGGCGCCTCGGAAAGGGCGGTTTCCAGAATTCAGGTCTTTGCCAGAATTATTTCCAGAATTTCGGTGCAAACAATAAAGATTTCGCGATCGGTGGAGCTAACGAGGTCAATGAAATTATCTGGACAATACCTCAGGAACAGACCACACAGAATCCTTCGGGACTCGGACTTATGTCTTATGCCAACTCTACATTCATGTGTAACGCATGGATAGGTGATTCTCCCGCCGATGCCACTTTCAAGTGTGCTATGGCTGATTATAATTCAGGCAATGGATGGAAGTGTATTGTGGCACGTCCTGAGTTTGTTGAAAAATTCGATTGGAATGCCGACTATTCGGTTTCTCCCGACAAGAGGGTAGAACTCTGGAAGACATCAAAAGACGGATTCCTGATGCAGAACAAGTCTCTTGCTCAGGCTGACTGGGGTTCGAACGGCTACCTTGCTGTGAAATATAGCAACTGGGCAATGGACGATAACGGTATTGACACAGCTAATTCTCCCGCTGCAACCGATCAGCTTGGTGGAGACTACGCGATGATCCGTCTTGCCGAGATCTATCTGTCGGCAGCAGAGGCGATCCTTAACGGAGCAGGTTCTCCTTCAAAGGCTGTTGAATATGTGAATTATATCCGTGAACGTGCCGGTATGGAGCCTTATACAAGTCTTAATCTTGTTGAGCTTCAGGATGAGCGTTGCCGTGAGCTTTATACAGAATCTACACGTCGCAGCGACCTTATCAGGTATGGCAAATGGATTTCAGGTTACACTTGGTCATGGAAGGGTCAGGTTGCCAATGGCACAGACTTCGCTTCAAACTTTAACGTCTATCCTCTTCCCAGCACAACCGCTGCAAGAAACGGATATACTCAGAATCCTAATTACTAATCATTGCATTCGAAAGAAAAATGAAAAAGATATCATTATATATGGCAATGGCAGCATCGCTCCTTGGTATCGCCTCCTGTTCGCAAGATCGGGATCCGGTGTTGCAGATGCCTACAAAATTTGAACTCAATACACCTGCGATGCAGGATCAGTATATCGAGCTTCAGGAAGGAAATACTCTCGAACTTGTGGCATCCCAACCGGATTACGGTTATTCAGCGGTGGCTCAGTATTCTGCCGAAATGTCGCTCACTGAGGATTTCGCAACAACTTATGCACTTGAATCGACCGACAAGACCCTTGCCCGCATGACTTTCAAACAGGAGGCAGTGGCTACGGGTATATGCGAACTTTCCGGTGTGACCGATGAGGATACCTACAATGCCAAGTTCCCTAATGGAATGACTCCACAGAAAGTTTATTTCCGTGCAATATGTGAACTTGACGGTGTAGAGGGCACCCGTATCGTTTCAAATGTTGTTTCTTACAATATGTTGAAAGGTTATTTTGCAGTTCCGGTTCCGGGATATATCTACCTTGTCGGTTCTCCGGAAGGTTGGGCAGGTCCTGAAGAGTCGAATGCAGCCCATTATGCAGACTGGCGTCTGTTTGAGCCGGCTGACGCTATCGGATCGCATGTATATTCTGGTGTGTTTGATATGCCTGCAGCCCCGATGTTCCGCTTCTATACAGCTCTTACCGGTTGGGATACTGATTCTTATGGCTTCCAGGTTGATGACAATTCAACAGACTTCCCTGAATTTGCCGATGGCACTTTCACAAGCCCAGTAGTGAAAGGCAAGGGATCGTTCAACTTCCCCAACTTCCCCGGTGGAAAAATGACTGTTGTGTTGGATATGAGTGATGAAAAGAATATAACCATGACTTGTACTGCCGGAGAGGCTTCCGTCACTGTCACTAAATATATTTATGTGGTAGGCAACATTAGCGGATGGCAAGCTCCTGAGCAAGCTAATGCTGACGCTTACAAGGATTATCGTTTGGCTGATTCTACCGGTGATGGTATTTATACAGGAGAATTCCAAGTTCCAGCTGGTGAACTCAGTTTCCGTTTTGCGCTTGAACTTAGCGCGGAAAATGGTTGGGATAACCCAAGCCAGATAGGCTTTGCTGAGGCAGACAGCAATAACGATTGCTCGTTTACCAACGGTTCATTCTCAGGCCCGTATGTGCCGGGCAAAGGAAACTGGACGTTCCAGCTTGAGTCTGATTCAACGGTAACACTCACTGTTGATACTAATAATAACACTGTTTCTTACGCATTGAAATAAGAACAATAAACCGGAGACGGTGTCATTCCGTCTCCGGCACAATCAATAGAATCAATATGAAAAAAATATCATTATATGGATTTGCTGCAATTGTTGCCCTCTCGGTTGCTGCGTGCGACAATTATGAAGAGCCAAATCCTACACCTCAGGTCAATCCACAGGAACCAATCCTGAAAGTTGACGATGTGACAGTGGCATCAAGTGTCACTACAGAGTCATATGATCTTAAGGCTCTTAATGACGAAGGGAAAAATATTGTTCTCTCCACAGTAACCTGTGATGTCCTTCCTGAAGGGTATGAATTTCTGGCAGATGTTGAAATATCAGCCAACGATTTTGCCCGTTCGGCTTCTGTGCCGGCATCGGTTGTCGTCGATGAGGAAGGTACATATTCTGTAGTTGTCAATCCTGATGATCTGCAGGGTGTGTATTATGCCAATATTTCAAAAGGTCCGAAAGCAAAAGACATTAAGATCAGATATAATCTAAAGACTAAGACCGGTAACCAGATTGCCTATGTAGGTAGCCCTGAAAATTTCTATGGTCCTTATGATATGACAGTGGTTCCATTCCCTTCATCTCTTGTGATTGAAGAGAATTATTATCTACTTGGTACAATCAATGGCTGGAGTGTTGCCGATGCTATAAAATTCAATCACTCTGATGCCAACCAGTATGATGATCCTGTATTCACGATCAAAGTTGATATTTCTGCAGAGGATGCCGCTGCCGGATGGTGGTGGAAGATAGTCCCTGAGTCTACTTATGTCACAGGAAACTGGGTTGACGGAGATAATACGGCATATGGTGTGGCAGAAAACGGCAGTGAAGAACTTAGCGGCTTGCTCGTTGGTCGCACGGCTACTGAAGATTGTGGCGCCGGATGCGTCAAGACAGATGGACAACTTCTTCTTACAATCAATCTTGAGGAAGGAACCTATGAATTCACATCCGCTGTTGACTATCTTTATACACCCGGTGATGCCAATGGTTGGTCTCAGATAAATTCTCAACTGCTTTCTACCAATAATTATTCAGATTATAGCGGTTATGCACTTTTGAGCCCGAATGGATTTAAATTCTCATCAGCTCCAGACTGGGATCACGTTAATTATGGAGCCGGAGCGGCAGAGGGGGATCTCTCAACAGATGGCGGTGCAGGTGATCTTTCTGTTGCAGAGGCTGGTTTGTATTATTGTAAGGTAAATACTGCAAGCCTTAAATATTCCGCAACTTTGGTTTCTACTATCGGAGTGATCGGAGATGCTACTCCCGCAGGCTGGGATGCATCTACACCACTTACCACAACTGACAATCTTATATGGACCGGTACAATAGAATTTAAGGGGGGTGAATTTAAGTTCCGCGCCAATGATGGTTGGGATATAAATCTCGGAGGCGATCTTCAGAACCTGACACAAGACGGAGCAAATATCGCTTCTCCGGGCGAAGGCAAGTATGACGTCACTCTTGATCTAAGCAAGCTTCCTTACAGCTGCAGTTTGGTTAAGAAATAACTTTGCGAGTTGAATATAATTTCATATTTAAAGGGGCGGCAGTTTTGTCGCCCCTTTTTTCAAAAAAATCGTATCTTTTTCATGCTTTAATCTCCGGATTTTATTATCTTTGATGAAATTATTGTTTTTAACTAAAGGATTATTTAAAACAAAAAATCATGAAACTTACTGTTAGGAAAATGAGATTTAAGTTTGGGGCGGCGTGGGTGCTTGCTGCGGCTGCCTTTTTGCCTGCTTTTGCTGTGCCGGATGCCAATAATAGTAAGATTGACCTGAAAGATGCTTGCGGTGGCAAATTGACTGTGAAAGAATTGAGCGGCAACCTGATGGAGTATCCGTATTCCATTGAGGAGCCACCGGCACAGACTCTGCCGCCGGCAGGATATGTGCCTTTCCATATGGAGCATTATTCGCGCCACGGAAGCCGTTGGCTGATTGGAGCTGATGATTATCTTACTCCGGTGAAACGTCTTGAATCTGCCGAAAGAAATGGCAAACTTACCCCACTTGGGAAAAAGACTCTCGATGTATTGAGAAATATCCAGAAAGATTCTGAAGGCAGACTCGGGGAATTATCAGACAAAGGAGCTCTTCAGCACCGGGCAATCGGAAGAAGGATGGCTAAGAATTATCCTGAAATTTTCAATTCTGACGCCGATATAGACGCCAAGTCTACAGTCGTGATACGTTGCATACTTTCAATGTTCAACGGTCTTGAAGGAATCCAGGAGGCGGTTCCCGATATTAAACCGACTATGGACGCAAGTTATGCCGACATGTGGTTTATGAATTTTGATGATAAAGAGGGCTGGAAAGAGAAGTCGGAAGCAGACAAGACTGTGCTGGTTGATTTCAAAAACAATCACAAGGGTTCAGACAAATATCTTGACCGGTTAGTCTCGGATCCTCAGTTCGCACGCGACAGTGTGGCTCCGGGCATCATGCCATATTTGTATTGGGTGCTTGCAAATACTCAGAGTCATACCGGTCAGCCATGGATCCTTGAAGAGGTGTTTTCTGCGGAAGAATTAAAAGAAAACTGGCTTCAGGGAAATGCTGGTTGGTTCCTGCATGGCGGAAACACGGCTTTGACCAACGGACGTCCTCCATATGTGCAGCGTAAGCTCCTCGGAAGGATTATAGAACAAGCTGATTCAGCCATATCTTCCGACAAACCGAGCGCACGTCTGCGCTATGGTCATGACGGGATTCTTTTGAATATCATATCTCTCATGGAATTGGGCGGATATGGACAACGCATTGATTCGCTTGAACAGTTGGATTCCTTAGGATGGCATGACCATGACATAATCCCTATGGGCGGAAACCTGCAGCTTGTTTTTTATCGCAAACCGTATGGGAAATCTGAAGATGTGCTTGTAAAGGCTATGATTAATGAAAGGGAAGTGACGATGCCGGGTAAGCCTGTCAGCGGTCCCTATTATCGTTGGGATGAAGTGAAGAAATACTATCTTGATAAATTGGCAGACTTTGAAAGCAAGACCAATTTGGGGAAATGAGAGTTTTTGATTATTTTTGTGGAAAAATAGCCTTTGCTTTCCAACCTGATACCGGGTGATTTGTTTTTAAAGCATTAGAAGGCAATTTATCTACAAGCAGATGACTATGGAAGAACTGAAAGGGAGCGAAAGCGTGCAGACGGACGATGTGCTTCACGAAGCTACCAATTCTGAATATAAATACGGGTTTACGAGTGATATTGACACAGATATCGTCCCGCCTGGACTTAACGAAGATGTAGTTAGATACATTTCGAAAGTGAAGGGTGAGCCTGAATGGCTTTTGGAGTTTCGCCTCAAGGCTTTCCGCTATTGGCAGACTCTGGAGATGCCTCATTGGGCGCATCTACGTATACCGGAAATAGATTTCCAGGCAATTTCTTATTATGCGGCGCCTAAAAAGAAGGAACTTAAGAAAAGCTTGGATGAGGTGGATCCCGAACTAATAAAAACTTTCAATAAACTTGGAATCTCCCTTGAAGAGCAGAAGCAACTTGCCGGTGTGGCTGTAGATGCAGTCATGGATTCAGTCAGCGTGAAAACCACACACCGTGAAAAGCTTGCGGAGTTGGGTGTCATTTTCTGTTCGTTCTCAGAAGCGGTCAAGGATTACCCCGATCTTGTGAAGAAATATCTTGGTACGGTGGTAAGCTACCGTGACAATTTTTTTGCCGCTCTTAATTCTGCAGTCTTTTCTGACGGGTCGTTCGTATATATTCCCAAGGGGGTGAGATGTCCTATGGAACTGAGCACGTATTTCCGAATCAACGCTTCCGGAACCGGTCAGTTTGAACGTACGCTTATCGTTGCCGACGATGATGCCTACGTAAGTTACCTTGAAGGTTGTACCGCACCTATGCGTGATGAAAACCAACTTCATGCCGCTATCGTAGAGATTATCTGCGAGGAAAGGAGCGAAGTGAAATATAGCACAGTCCAGAACTGGTATGCCGGCGACAAGGAAGGTAAGGGCGGTATCTATAATTTTGTGACGAAGCGCGGACTTTGCCGGGGTCATAGGTCAAAGATCTCATGGACCCAGGTCGAGACCGGATCGGCGATCACATGGAAATACCCGTCATGTGTGCTTAAAGGCGACGAGAGCGTGGGAGAATTTTATTCTGTGGCTGTCACCAACAATTATCAGCAGGCAGACACCGGCACCAAGATGATTCATCTTGGCAAGAACTCACGAAGCACAATCGTCAGTAAAGGTATTTCTGCAGGGAAGAGTGAAAACTCTTACAGAGGATTGGTAAAGGTGTTGAAAAATGCAACCAATTGCCGGAACTATACCCAGTGTGATTCTCTATTGATGGGAAATCAGTGTGGCGCCCATACATTCCCGTATATCGACGTGCAGAATTCGTCTTCCACCGTAGAACATGAGGCGACTACCTCCAAAATCAACGAGGCTCAGCTTTTCTATTGTCGTCAGCGTGGTATACCTACAGAAGAAGCTGTCGCCTTGATTGTTAACGGATATGCCAAGGAGGTTATGAACAAGCTTCCGATGGAATTTGCAGTAGAGGCACAGAAACTGCTTCAGATCACGCTTGAAGGGAGCGTGGGGTAAGAGCAATTAGTAATTAGTAATTGATAATTGATAATTGATAATTGATAATTCGAAATTACTAATTGCTAATTACTAATTGATAATAGGGGATTTTAATTGAAATTATTTGATTAGTGAACGAAAGAATTGTTATAATCGACAAGGTTGACCCACAGACATTTTATGGAGTCAACAACAATAATATAAATTTAATACGCAATCTTTTCCCAAAATTGCGCATGGCGGCGCGAGGGAACGTTATCAAGGTTATAGGCGAGGATAGCGAAACTGCGGAATTTGAGAAAAAGGTGAAGGAAATTGAGAATTATGCCTCCACCTATAACAAACTCACGGAAGACGTGATTATTGACATCATAAAAGGGGAGCCGCCGAAGGCTGTCAACACAGAGGGCATCATTATTTTCGGGCAATCCGGCAGACCAATCGCCCCTCGTAATGCCAATCAGGTTAAGATGGTGAGGAGTTTCGCCAACAACGATCTCACGTTTGCATTAGGACCCGCAGGCACCGGCAAGACTTATATCGCAATCGCACTCGCCGTGGCAGCCCTTAAGAACAAGGCATGCAAAAGGATCATACTTTCACGTCCTGCTGTGGAGGCAGGTGAGAAACTCGGTTTCCTCCCGGGAGATATGAAAGACAAAATCGATCCATATCTGCGTCCTTTATATGACGCTCTTGAGGATATGCTCCCTCAGCTTAAGCTGAAGGAATATATGGAAAACGATACCATTCAGATAGCTCCTCTCGCATTTATGCGCGGAAGAACCCTGAATGATGCCGTGATTATCCTTGATGAGGCTCAGAATACAACTAAACACCAAATGAAGATGTTTCTTACCCGTCTCGGAGTCAACAGCCGCATGATTATCACAGGCGATGCCACTCAGATTGACCTCCCGAGAACTGTGCAAAGCGGTTTGCTCCAATCTTTAAGGATTCTTCGAGGGGTGGAAGGTATCGGCATTATTGAATATGGTAAAAAAGATATTGTGCGACACCCGCTCGTGCAGCGTATTGTGGATGCTTACGAGGCAAGGGAGAAGAAGGTGGATGATGAATTCGAATCCATGATGAAGGGTGAGGAGTTAAGAGTGAAGGGTGAAGAGTGAGGGGTTAAGGGTGAGGAGTGAAAGTTAAAAATATTAGACAATGGCAAAAGTAGGTGATACGGTGCGCTTCCTCAATAGCATTGGAGGCGGAAAGATAACAAGGATTGACGGACAGATCGCTTATGTGGATGATGAGGGATTTGAGACTCCGGTACTGCTTAAAGAGGTAGTTGTGGTTATGCCTGCGGGACATGAGCCGAAAGCTCAGGGATCTACCCTCATGTTTGACCAAAAAGCGTTTGACGAAGGGAAAAAGACAGTTGAGCCCGTCAAGAAATTAGCTGAGGAACCTGTCGCTGCTCAGCCGGAACTTCCGGTGGAAGAAACTGCTCATGGTGATAAGATGAATATATCCCTTGGATTTGAACCTTCTGATGTAAAGCACCTTGACAAGTCGCGTTTTTCTGCGGTTCTTGTAAATGATTCAAACTATTTTTTGAATTTTGTTTTCCTTCGTCGTAGTGCTGAAGAAAGAGGATGGACTGTAGTTTACCAAGGAGAGGTGGCTCCGAACGAATATTGCGATCTTGACGTGTTGACTCATGAGACCCTTCCTCAATATGAAAAAATAGCCTTCCAGTGTGTCGCATTTAAAAAAGATAAAACCTTCACATTGCAGGCTCCTGTAAGCATATCCCGTAAGCTTGATTTAACCAAATTCCATAAATTCCATTGTTTCCGCCCGGGAATATATTTCGAAACTGCTGTATTGGAACTTCCTTTGGTTTCAGACGGGGTTGCATCAAAGCCTCTTGAGGTGAATGCAGCTGAAATGACTTCAGCAATGTCAGGTGGTAAACCTGATAAGGATATGGCAAAAGAGCTGTCGAAAAAATTCCGTGTTGACGCCGGTAAGAAAGGGAAAACAGCAAACCCTGCGGCTAATCCCCACAAGGTTCTCCCTCTGATTGAAGTGGATCTTCATATTGGAGAACTCACTGACTCCCTGACAGGAATGGAACCAAAAGATATGCTTGAAATGCAACTTGGTGCCGTGAGAAAACATATGAAAGCCAACTGCTCCCGAATAGGTCAGAAGCTTGTCTTTATTCATGGAAAAGGTGAAGGGGTGCTTCGAAAGGCGGTGCTTGATCTGCTCAAAAAAGAATATCCTAAAGCAGAATTGCAAGATGCCTCATTCAGGGAGTATGGTTTCGGTGCCACCCTTGTGACAATACATTGACTTTATCTACAACCTGTATTGCCCATTTTATTCCCTGAATAGAGCTTCAATCAACTCAAAACCCTCAACTCAAAACTCACAACTCAATGAAATATACTGATAAATGGTGGTCTTATCCTGCCGAAGGAGAATCGGGAAAGACGGTGATAGTGACAGGAAGGGATTGCATAGATGAATATCGTGAAAGCGGCAAGTATATCTATCGGATAGATGTGTCGTGGAATTATCATGCCCTTGCCGACGGAATGCCCGAGGAGGATGAAGCCAAACTTATGGAGGAAGTCACGGATGCCCTAATAGACGCTTTTAAGAAAGACAGAGTGGCTGTAATGACAGGGATATACACTGGAGACGGGAAAAGGGATTGGGTGTTTTATACCAAAAACCTTAAGATTTTTTCAGTCGTTTTCAACAAGGCGCTGGAAGATTTGCCAACGATACCGATTGTTGTTGATGCTGAGGAAGACTCCGCATGGGAAGAATATCTTCACATGAGGGAGGAAACATACGTGCCTGACGAAGATTGAGGTTTGTTCGACCGACAAGGAACTATATTTCGCTTTAAATTTTCTAACTAAATAAATTCACCATGGTAAAAACTTACCTTATTTTGCTGCTTTCAATAGTGGCTTATGCGTTAAATATCAGCGCACAGGTCACTTCTGAACCGTCTCCTCTTCAGGAAGATTCTCAGAATGTGACGATTTTCTTTCATGCCGATCAAGGCAACAAAGGGCTGATGGGACTAAACGGGTCTTCAAAAATCTATGCCCACACTGGAGTGTTGATAAACGGCGGAAATGATTGGAAGTATGCCCCTACATGGGGTGATAATTCCACAAAGTATGAACTAACCTATGTGAGCGAGAATCTTTGGAAGCTCTATATAGGAGATATCCGTGAATATTACGGTATCACTGACCCCACGGAAAAAGTTACGAAACTTGCATTCGTTTTCCGTAATGCCAATAATAGCAAGGAAGGGAAAGGAGAAGGAAACACTGACATATTCCTTGACGTCGTTGATGCAGGTTTTCAGATTTCTCTTGAATCCGGAGTGCCGAACAATTTGATCACTCCTGCCAATGCGTCTGTCACTTTCAAAGTGGGTGTTACCAAGGCTGCCGATATCACGTTGAGCATCAATGGAGAGAATATCGCTTCCGAGAAAAATACCACTCTTCTCACCGCTCCTTATACATTTACTAAGCCGGGCAATTATGAAGTGAAGGCTATGGCATCCACCGGGGATGAAAAGATAGAAAAGATCCAGACATTGGTCTATGCCGGTGCTTCACAGGAGGCTGATTATCCGGGAGGGAAACCAAAAATGGGTCCGGTGAAGAATGCAGACGGGAGCGTGACGTTCTGTCTTGGAGCGCCAGGGAAAGAGAGTGTCATCCTTGTGGGCGCATGGAACGGTTATACGGTCAGCAATGACAATGTGATGAATTATGTCGATGTTGACGACATGCGTTATTTCTGGACTACGGTCAAGGGGCTTGACAACGACAAAATGTATGGCTATTATTATATAGTGGACGGCTCTATTCAGGTAGGCGATCCCTATGCACGTCTTGTGCTTGATCCTTGGAACGACAAGTATCTGCTGACAGATGTTTTTCCCGGTCTTCCTGAATATCCTGTAGACAAGATTCAGAATGTACCTCTTGCCATTTATCAGGGCAATATAAATGATTATGATTGGGAAGTGGAAAATTTCAAAGGGGTAGCTCCTTCCGATCTGATCATATATGAACTCTTATTCCGTGATTTCACGGGCACTGAGGGAAAGGCAGACGGAAACGGCACGGTGCGTCTTGCAATAGAAAAGATTCCATATCTCAAGGCGCTTGGAATCAATGCTGTGGAATTGCTGCCAATCATGGAATTCAACGGCAATATTTCATGGGGTTACAATCCGAATTTCTATTTTGCTGTGGATAAAGCTTATGGAACTCCTGACGATTATAAAGAATTTATTGATGAATGCCATAAGAATGGGATTGCTGTGATACTCGACATGGTCTTCAACCAGAGCGACGGTCTTCATCCATGGTATCAGATGTATCCGGCAGGATCAAATCCTTTCTACAATCAGACGGCACCCCATGCCTACAGCGTTTTGAACGACTGGAACCAGGGTTTCCCGATGGTTCAGGAACAATGGGCTGACGTGTTGCGCTATTGGATGGAAGAGTATAAGTTTGATGGATTCCGTTTCGATCTCGTAAAGGGACTCGGTGACAATGATTCTTATGCAGATGCCGGAGATGCCGCTACAAATGCTTATAATGCATCCAGAGTGGCACGTATGAGAGAATTGCAAAAGGTGGTCGAATCCGTTAACCCTTCGGCTTATTTCATCAATGAGAACCTTGCAACTGCAAAGGAGGAGAACGAAATGGCAGAGACTGGCGAATTGAACTGGGCAAATATCAACGACGCGGGATGTCAGTTCGCCATGGGGTATAAATCGGATTCTAATCTCAGCAGGTTTTATGCACCAAAAGACGCCCGCACATGGGGTTCAACTGTGTCTTATCTTGAGAGCCACGACGAACAGTGTCTTGCCTACAAACAGAATCAATGGGGTGTGACCGGAGTTAAGGGTAATCTGTCTGCGTCCATGCAGCGTCTTGGTTCGGCGGCGGCCCAGATGATCATGGCACCGGGCGCTCACATGATTTGGCAGTTTTCTGAGCTTGGAAATGATGATAATACCAAGAATTCAGACGGAGGAAACAATACGGATCCGAAAACTGTAAGATGGAACCTTCTGGACGTTCCCGAACGTAAGGGATTATACGATTGCTATAGCGAACTTATTGCGATAAGGAATGAGAATAGTGATGTTTTTGCTGAATCCGCCTCTTTTGAAAGCAACTGTTCTGCTTCAGATTGGGAGAATGGTAGAAAGCTTGTATCAAAAGCAGGAGATAAGGAAATTTTCACGGTGATTAATCCTAATGTGACAGGAAGGCTGAATGTAAGCGTGTCGTTTAATATTTCAGATAATGATTCTTATGAGATACTTTCAAAGTCTTACGGTAGCGAACCCTCTTTCAATGCTGCTGAAAACACTGTGACCGTCCCTGCGAATTGTTATGTGGTGATAGGGAGTAAAAATCTATCTTCAGGGGTTGAAGAAATTGATGCCGACGGCAGTTCTCTGATATCTGCTTATTCTGAAAATGGCATGATCGTAGTGAATAATGCACCTGGAATTGTCGATATCTACACCACAGACGGCATAATTGTGGGAAGCATCAACAATGAAGGCAGAGTCAATGTCGTTTCAGGCATATACGTTTTGAGATGTGGCAACGAGGTTAAGAAACTTATGGTCAAATGATAACCTTCATTTAATTATATAAGCCAACAACTTGGCGAGCAACAAAAATCGGGCGCTTCTGATGAGGCGCCCGATTGAATTTATATCATAATTCCTAATTCTGTGTATGAGCGAGTCTATGATTGTAATGTCGATCCGCGACTCACAACTGATATCTCATATCTCACAACTCACAACTGATATCTCATATCTCAATATCCCCATCACTTCTTCATGGTGAAATGGCGAGAAGCGAGTCTGTAGCCGTCGGCAAATACTTCCACTGTATAGTCGCCCGGCGTGAGGGTCGTGTTGACATCCCAATATACACTCACGCTGAGTTCTTCATTGGCATATTCCATCTGGCGATGTGCTGTTGCAGCCACGGTTTGACCATCTATCTGGAACGAACCTCCGCCACCGAGAAGAGATCCTTCCGGGGTGAGAATACGCACGAAAAAGTCTTTCATTCCGGGGGCGGCTGTATTGTTAGGGCTCACTGTAAAGCTTACACCTAACTGACGTGCCTTCGTTATGTTTTTTTCGTTCTTCCCTTTTTTATTGTATGCATGAAGTGACAGACCGGTCACATTCAGCTTCTTTGCCAGTTTGACAGTTTGTGATAGCTCTTCATTCTTGCTTGTGGCTTGAGTGACTTGTGAGGCAAGCTGCTGGTTCCGTTCAGTGACTTGCTGAATTTCTTGCCTTAACCCCTCATTTTCTTCACCGAGGCGTTTGATCTCTTCCAGGTAATGCTTTACGATTCCCTTTAGAGTTGCGATTTCACTCTCGAGCTGTTTGATGCGTTTGCGGTTTGCTGCGTTGCTTTTCTTCTCTTGGTTTAACTCGGTAAGCAATCCCTCAACTTTGAGTCTTGCTTCGTTATATTTCTGCACCAAAGAGTCGTTTTTCAGATATTTCTGTTGATCTTCGTATTGTGAGAAATCGGCATTGAGCTGATTGAACTCATTTGTGAGAAGCAGACGGTCGTTGGCAAGACGCAGGTTTTCAGTTTCGGCGCGTGCCTCATTGATTTCGTTTGTGCGTCTCGAATTGGAAATGATGAGGAAAACCACGAGCCCGATAAGACATACGAGCACTCCTATTCCTCCATAGAGAATTATCTTTTGGTTCTTGTTCATGTGCATTACTGGGCGATTTTAGCCCACAGACTGCAAAGTTATAACGAATTTTGATAATGCCCAACTGTTTTTACTAAAGATGTGAAATAAACATCCATTATCCGCGGTCGTAATGAGGCATTTCATTCGGTAGTATCATCGATGTCTCTACAAGACCGGCAATTTTTCCGTCTATTTTCCAGGGAGATTGATAAATCAGTTTCTTTACCCCGCCCTTTGAAATAGTATATACGTTGGATGTGCCGTTTGTCAGTATCTCCTTGATCTTATCTCGTGAGGCCTGGCTGTGACAGTCCATGAGGTTGTTTCCGATAATATCACCATGTTTGGCGAATGTTTCGCGAGAACGGCGGTTCATGTATAGAATTTTGCAGTCTGCGTCGCATATTGTTACGGCGTAGTCCACGTCTTCAGCCCAGTTTAAAAGGGTTTCCGGTATTTGACTTTTCATGTTTGTAAATATTCAGTAGGTATGGGTATGCTTCGGACACATATAAAAATAAGGAGTCATATAAGTCCGGATATAATAAAGAATTGACCGATGTCCTCAAAAGAGAGCATCGGTCAAAGTTTTGCTTTTTGTCTTATTTGTGTGCTAATTCTTAGTTAGCAGCAGCAGCTTCAGCAGCAGGAGCAGCGCTGTCAGCTACAACAGCAGCTGAATCAACGGGAGCTGCGCTATCAACAACAACTTCCTCTACAGCTACTTCTTCAACAACTGCTTCAGCAGAATCCTGAGCTTCTGCAGCCTTGTTACCACCACAGCTTACCATTGCTACGCTGAAAAGAACAGCGAGTGAAAGAACTACTTTTTTCATTTCTTTAAAAATTTAAAATAATAAAACAATATTTGCTATCAAAAACGGTGCAAAGTTAATACTTATTTTTTGAATGCAAACGATTCGGCGCATAAAAAATATGTTTTATATCATAAAATTTTCAATATTTAACACGATTAAGTTAAATATTGAAAATTTTAACAAAATGTAGGGTATAAATAAAGAAGTCTCGCGAATATTCGCGAGACTTCTTGTGCCCTAAGCCGGGCTCGAACCGGCACGGATCGCTCCATTGGTGTTTGAGACCAACGCGTCTACCAATTCCGCCATCAGGGCTAATGAATCACAATTGGCATTGCGACGTGATTTCGGCTGCAAAGGTAATACTATTTTTTAGATTGTACAACCTTTATCTTAATTTAGTTTCGTTAAAAATGCTTATGGATGCTGTATAGCCATGGATTTTCATAATTATTCATAGTGAATTTTGGCTTTCCTGATCATTTTCCAGCAACCGCTTTCGAATATAGCTGTGCCGGCTGAATCATTTATCACCTTTGTCATCCCGTCTGTATCGGTCAGATCGGGTGAAACACAGGCTCCTGACAATGTCTCTACTGGAGAGCGCATCACCATTTCCCATACCACAGGATCGCTTACCACTCTGAATGTGCCCGCATATCCGTCGGTAGTGTCAAGACGGAAGACAGAATTGCCGGGGTTCAAAGATCTGTCGGCACGCACAAATATCCCCTTTGAGTTGGCTCTTCCGAGGAAAATGGAACGCACTCCCGGAGCTTGAGGTTGTCTTCTGACTGTTTCCGCTTGTGTTTGGCGTGCGGCTTGTCTGTTCACCTGTTGTTGAGGTATGGACTCATGGCGAGTTGCCGATTGCGCTTCAGCAACATGATTATGAGCGTTCTGCAATGCCGATTCGTATTCGGAGATCTTTTTATTTGACTCAGCAATTCTGGTGCGAAGGGAAGCTATCTCTGCTGTGAGTGCCTCAAGATTTGATTTTAGGGAATTGTTTTGTGTGTTGAGAGACTCCACCTTTTTAGAAAGAGTAGAAATCTCCTCATTTTTAGAAGCGATGGCGGCGGCATATTTTTCTTTCATTGCATTCCCGTCAGAAGATGATTGCAATGTGCCTGGTTGTGTGGAGATGGTTCCTTTATATTTATCTCCATTTTTCTTCATTACGTTTGAAGCGAAAACTACCAAAGCCACCACTACTCCAACGAGGATGCAGAGGATTATAATATATATCCATGTGTGGTCTTTTGCCTTTTCAAGTTGAGGATCGGAGTCTAAGTCTGCCGAAAGCGGATCCGAAAGGAGTTCGGATGCATCCTGAGTGGCAACGCTGTCGGCTGCGGCTACATTGTTTATCACTGCCGCATCTGCACTTTGTGTTTCGGTTGAAACCTGTGTCGCCCGGGACTCCGGCTTTGCATTAGAAACAGCTGTTTCCGATGCAGCCTGCTTTTTCTCCTCCTTAACAGGGTCTGAGATTTTCAGGGCATTTAGGTTTTTCTTGGCGCGACTCTTGCCTATTCTGCCTTTATCGAGCAATCCTTTTGAGGCAAATGCCTTGTTTCCCCAATAATCCACAAGTTTCTGCTTGTCCCATGAAGCATAATCTTTGGGTACTGGAATGTTTTTAAAAGCTTTGATGTTTTCCTTTTCCTTAGCTTTTAAAGCTTTCTCAAGTTCAGACATGCTTTTTGCATTTAAGTCGTCGAGGTATCCTGAACCGTCGTTGGCATAACGAAGATATGCCTTTGCAGCTATGGCGCGCGCCTGATCCATTTCTTTCTCAGTGACTGCGAAAGAAGGGAGGGCCACAGCAAGGCAGATGAACAATGTAAGGATGTATGTGAGTCGTTTCATTGTTAATTGTTTAGCTTGAATGTTTCCCGGATGTAGCCGTGTCTTTAGGTAGCAGCCGGTAAGATTCGTTGGTGGATTTAAAATGCAAAAGTAATAAAAATATTGTAGTATGAAATATGTTGGATAGAAAATTTACATTTCTTTTCGCAAGCGCGCCACCGGTATGCCTTGTCTGTCACGATATTTTGCTACGGTTCTGCGCGACACGTCGTATCCCCTCTCTTGCATTTCCTGACGGATTTTTTCATCACTGAGGGGATGCCTTTTGTCTTCTTTTTCCACGAGTGCTGAAATTTCAGCTTCAATTTTGCGGTTTGTCAGAATTTCTGTAGTATCGTCGCCTTCGTCTCCGATTGAATCGCTAAAGAAAAATCTTAATGGAAAAATTCCCCATGGAGTGGCGACATATTTGTTGTTTGTGGCGCGGGAGATAACCGACAAGTCAAATCCGGTCAAAGCGGCTACGTCTTTAATCATCATCGGCTTAAGCCTGTAGACGTCTTGTGTCTGGAAATATTCTTCCTGAATTTTCATTATTGCTGTCATTACAGAAATCAAAGTCTCCTGCCGCTGTCTAAGTATGCGGATAAAGTCTTTTGCGTCGTTGAATCTTGTAATTACAAATTCACTACCTTTTTTAGTTCTTTTTTTTGCCGTTGCTTCCATTTCTCGGACAGCCTCGGAGAATGACCGGTCTATGTCAAGCTCCGGGATACGGTTGTTTAAAGCCACAGAAAGATCACCATCCTCATTATTAATTATGAGATCGGGAATAATTATGTTGGCATTCTCGGAATCAGGATTTATAGATGCCCCGGGTTTGGGATTCAAGGATACTATCAGGTCGATTGCATTTTTGACCCTCTCTTTATCCATTTTCAACCCTGTGATTATGCGGTGGGTATGTTTCATTGAGAATGCCTCGAATTGCGAATCAATAATTTTGATTGCGTCATCTCTTTCTTGAGATTCTGAGAGATGTTTGAGCTGGATAAGAAGGCATTCTCTTAAATCAGAGGCTCCGACTCCATAAGGCTCAAGGTCTTTTACAGTGTCGAGCGCTGTCTGCGCCTCATCAATAGAGACCTCGATTCCGGGGCCGAACGCCATGTCGTTTATAATGTTGGGGAGCTGACGTCTGAGATATCCGTTTGAATCAAGATTCCCTACAATATATTTTGCTGCATTGAGTTCGTTTTCTGACAGATTACGTTCTGAAAGTTGACGTAGAAGGCTGTCGTATAATGTCTCGCCTGAATCTGCCGGTGAGAAATCATAGTTCGACCAATCGTCGGCAGACGTGTTGTTGACATCTGTGCGGTATCGCGGCAATTCTCGTTCCTGCTGTGGCGCTTCTTCAACAACCTCGAGAGCCGGATTATCTTCAATTTCCCTCTCAATAGCATCCTCGAGTTCGGGCGCATTGAATTCCAGCAGCTTTACAAATCTAAGCTGCTGTGCTGACAGTCGCATCGTGAGACGCTGATCAAGGGCTAATGATTGTCCTGACGGCATTTTATTATACGGTTAATGATATAATGGGTACCTAAATTCTCTGCGAAATTAGCATATTTTTGGGAGCGGAGAGAAAAAATGGATGAAAAAATTGCGATTGCAACAAAAAATGCTTAATTTCGCGACTTGAAACGGTATTCCCATTCATTGCTCATCATTTTATATTAACATGCTTGAGATATATAATGGTTCATCCCGTTTGCATCCGATTAGTAAAAATATTAGCGTTACAATAACGACAGTAACATTTTAATTTAAAGAAATGGCATCCCAGAATCAAAATCAGCAGGATGAAACAGCAATCGACAAGATGAACTCTCAGCTCACCGCTGCGGGCGACAAGATTGCAAACAACAAGAAAATCATAATTTGGGTTGTAGGTGCAATCCTTGTAGTGGCAGTTTTCATTTTGAGCTACGTGTTCATTTATCGTAATCCTCGCAATGAGAAGGCGTTCGAGGCTTATAACAAAGTTGAGCTTCAGGCGTTTGCCAACGATTCGATTGCAGCGGCCCAATATAAACAGATTGCAGATCAATATGGCAGCAGCAATGCCGGCGAACTTGCCGCATTGAGTGCGGGAATCTCATTCTATAATGAGGGGAAATATGCAGAGGCAGCTGATTATCTCAGCAAATTCTCATCTGATGATGTTGTGCTTAATGCAAATGCCCTTGTATTGACCGGAGATTGCTACGTCAACCTTAAGAAATATGACGAGGCGATAGATTCCTATCAGAAGGCCATACGCGAGGCTGACGGCAATTCTCAGATTGTGCCTCGTGTTCTCCTTAAGGAGGCAAATGTCTACGGTGAGCAGAAGAAGTTTGATAAAGCTTTGGAATGCTACACAACTATAAAGACTGATTTCCCTGAGTTCCAGCTTGGCAACGGAATGGGTATCGATGCGTATATTGCTCGTGAAAACGCACGTCTTGGTAAGTAATTGTCAAGATTGAGTTTTCAAAACACTACATTAGGCAAAAACTCCATAAAATAATAAAACATTTGCTTATTTTATGAAAAGGGGCAGTGGCTTTCGAGCCGGCTGCCCTTTTCTTATTCTTTGCTGTTGGGGGTCGGCTCAGGATGTCCGTGTGTGAACCATCGGTTGTGGATTACAAGCGGATGACGTATGCCTGCGAGTTTTGCAATGCATTTGACTGTGATGAATGATGTGGTGGCGCAGACCACCAATGGAAGGGCGAATCTATATGATTGAGTCATTTCCATAGTGATGAAGATGGTCATCAGAGGTGCTTCTATGACTCCCGCCATAACTCCTGCCATGCCCAGATATGCGAATATTCCTACAGGCAAATCTAATCCTAAGATATTATTACACAGGCTTGCAAATAGAAATCCAGCCATACTCCCCGCAAAAAGTGTGGGTGCAAAATCCCCTCCCACGCCTCCGCTACAGTTGGTGGATGCGACGGCAAAGCATTTGAATAACAATATGCCTGCCGCACATAAGGGTAGGAGGGTCGCTGGGTTTGCCATATGTTCTAAAATGCTCCCTTTTGCAAGGGCACTGCAATCTCCATTGATTATATTGCCAATCACGGGATATCCTACACTGAACATGGATGGGAAAATCAAGATTATTATACCCAATATTAGACCTCCGGTTATATTACGTCTCCATGGATTGCTGATCCTTTTGAAGAATGTGTCCATTCTTGAGGTCACAAACGAATAATATGTGCAATAGAGACCGCAAAAAATTCCGAGGCAAACCACTGTCGGAATAAGATCCGGGTCGAATCCTGACAATGGAATGAAAGTGAGGTCGGGATGAAACCCCTTGCATGTGAACATTGTGAGATATGCCGCCAAAGACGCTACCGTGGCAGCCAATATTTCTCTGACCGACATTTTTATGTGGAGAAGCTCAATTGCAAACATCAACCCTCCTATTGGAGCAGAGAAAATACCTGCTATGCCGGCACTTGCTCCGCATCCGATAAGGGCCTTGATCATTTCAGGAGGCAGCCTGAATAATTGCGCTACATTGCTTCCTATGGCTGCTCCTGTGTAGGCAATTGGTCCTTCCGCGCCCGATGACCCTCCCATGCCGAGAGTGAATGATCCTCCTACAATTGAGGAATACATAAGGTTGCCACGTAGCCTGTAGGTGTGATGCTTAAGGTCTCTCATCAGTTGCGAGACGCCGTGGGTGAGGTTTGTATGGATTATATATCGGGTGAATATGCCGGTGATTAAGATGCCGCCTACAGGAATCAGTAAAATCCACCAATTGACTGTATGGTCTTGTATATGAGGAATAAATAAACTTGAAATGTAATGTATTGCAATTTTAAAAATATATGCGGCAGCACCTGCCAATACCCCAACGATCAAGGAGAGCGATATAAGAAAAGTGAAATCGGATATATGCTTCTTCCTCCAATTGCTGAAATTGTCAGCCCATGAGTTTTCCTGAGCTTTTGATTCCGTTATGTGGACGTTGTATGTGGGCGGGGATGATGATTCTTCTGCTGGTTTCATAATTTGCTGAATATGGTAGACTGCGGTGCTTACGCTCCGAAATGTCTGTGGATTGGCTGCCGATAGGGTTATGCCGCTTTGCCATGGCGGCACCGCGAATATGCCTACGTATTGTTATAACAATTATGTCAGCACTTGGATGAATGTTGTAGACTTCATAATGTCTGTTAAGCGCGTAAAAAAATGTTACATATAGAAAATAAAACAGACTTCTTTCACAAGAAGTCTGCCACGTTGCGAATCAAAATTATTTCTACAAACCTAACATAAACGATTTATTTAATCAATATTTTTATAACCCTGTAAGAACTTTTACCTTGTATTATTTTAGAACCTTACTATCTTTTTCACCTTAAAGATTTCTACGAATAGACCTTATTTGCTGAAATAATACTTAGAAATAATACTTACCTTATAACCTATGAGTCATGAAATTCATAAATCCATGTCCGATGTCTTTCTTTCGGACATTGCAAAATTAAGCATCAAAAGATGGTTTTGCAAGCAATATAGCTCGATATATAGTCTAAATATAGAATATATAGAGAAATATATGCTAATAATCAGAATGTTGTGATTGTGAAATATAGGTTCGATATTAATTGGGATATAGAGATAGTAGGTGGTTTTAAGTTTAAATAAGGTGGAATTTATGCCCGTTTTCAGCCTAAATATGATGCCAAACCGTCGTCAACCCTTCCTAAATTTGCAATGTTGACATCAAACTTTTCACGATCGATCGCACGGTTTCTCATTCTGTTTCGGTAGGAATATACAGTGTTGACAGAGTAGTTTAGTATCTGTGCTATCTTGTTGCTTTGGTCAACTCCAAGCCTTACGAAAGCATAGATTCGCACTTCAGGTATGAGCAGTTCGTCTGGTTTCAATTCGATTTTTTTGTCGGGCAGAAGGAGGGTGTTTATCTGTTCTACGAAATCAGGAAAAATGTCGAGTATGGCTTTATCGATGAGACGATAAAACTCTTCACTCTCTTCATCGTTTACTTTTCCGGCAGAAATTAACTTAAGCAAGTCTTCGGATTGTCCGGCATTAATTTTTCTGGTCACTAATTTGGAGAATTGATCAAGTCTTGAGGCGTAGTTGGAGCAAACTCCAATAAAGTTGCCGACATATGCTTCAAGCATTTTAGATGTGGCTTCGAGTTTCTTCTCTTTTGAACGTGAATTGCGGACATTTTTGATTAGCGCAGCTGAAAGTATGATGGCTATGAGCAGCAGAGAAGTCGATATGAGAAGATAGGCAAGCAGTTTATTGTTTGAGGAGTCTATGTTATGACGGTATGCCTCGTCAATTAGCGGCATGAATGTTGCTATGGATACAGTCCTCATACGGATGTTTCCGCTGTTTGCTTCTTCAAGAGCGAAATTAATATAATTGAATGCGTTTTCGAGGTCTCCTTCTTCATATAGCCAGTTTGCAAGAGTGGGAAGCGCGATGCCTTCTTTTACACATCTTTTAATGTCGCTTTCAGCCGAGAGCGACAGGTTTTCAACATAACCGGTATAATCACCAAGATTTTTGTTGACCAAGGCGAGCTGGAATGCCGACATTGCATAGATGTTGCTCTCCACAGGATTGCTTTTAAGCAGTTCTTCAATTTGGGATTTCGCCTTTTCCCATTTCGCATCGTTCACAAGTCGCTCCGCATAAATAAATTTTCTGAACGGATCGGTTTCCGGAAGCAATACGAGCAAAGAATCATCGCAATTAATATATTTTTCACGGAATATGTTGGCATATTTGCTATGGTCTTGCACGAATGCAAGCATATATGAATACATTATTCTTGATGCCTTCCAGAATTCTATCCTTGCTTCTTTTGTAAGTTGCAGTCCGCTTATGGAATCGAGGCGTTGCACGGCGGGTGAAAAAATTCCGGCAGTGCTCAGGGCTGTGACAAGAGACAGCTCGCTTCTTATTCGCTTGAAACCGGTCGGGTCTTCAGGGACAGATTCAACAGCCTTTTCTGCATAATACATGGAGGAGTCTGCGTTCATTTGCCTGTATTGGTCGGCAATTTCTATCAGCACTTCCCATTGGCTTGACGGCATGTTGCCTGATTTGAGTAGATTCTTAAGGGAATCGATATATATTTTCTTCTTTTCCTGGTATATGGGTGCTTTTGCAATCGTGGTATTAAGGCGCCTTAACGTCTCGGAGGGGATTGACGCATGGTTGTTATGGCGTGATTGTTGCCCTGATCCGCAGGAAGCGGATAATAAAAATGTCAGTATGGTTAAAATTATGATGTTAGGTATTATTTTCATCGGTGTTTTTGATTGATGATTAACTGATTGCCCTTTTTGAAAGACGGCGATATAATGCAAAGTTACAGATTTTTTATTAATTTTGCGCACTTAAAAACGAAATCTATGAATCAATCATACAGTGTTTTTACATTGACTAATGGGTTAAGGGTGGTTTGTTGGCATATCAGCGGGCTTGTGAGTTATATAGGAGCTGTCGTGAATGCAGGTAGCCGCGATGAGAACGACTCTTGCCATGGACTGGCACATTTTGTGGAACATACTATTTTCAAGGGCACCCCAAAACGTAAGGGATGGCAGATTTCCAGTCGCATGGAAGTGGTGGGAGGAGAACTTAATGCGTATACTTCGAAAGAGGAGACGATGGTATATACAAATGCCCCTGCCGGCTATGAGGAAAGAGCGATTGAACTTCTTGCGGATCTCATAACTTCAAGTTGTTTCCCTAAAGTGGAGATTGACAGGGAAAGGGAAGTTGTCGTAGAGGAAATAAACAGTTATCTTGACAGCCCTGCAGATTCTGTGTATGATGAGTTTGAGGAACTTGCTTATTCCGGATCTGGTCTTGCGCATAATATATTGGGCAGTCCGGAAAGTGTAAAAAACTTGTCGGGCGAAGATTGCCGGAGATTCCTTGACAGGTTTTATACTCCGCGCAATATGGTTGTATATTGCTGTTCTCCCATGCAGCCTGATAAGCTTGGCAGACTGGTTGAGAAGTATTTTTCTAAAATGCATTATCCTGACACGGGGCATGAAAGGATTTTGCCTCCCGGAATGTCTCCGTTTGATATAACAAGAGACCGTGGCAACCATCAGGCGAATACGATTGTAGGTGCAAGGGTTTTCGGTAGGCAAGATCCGCGTAGGTTCGCTCTTTTCTTATTGAATAATTATCTTGGGGGCCCGTGTATGAACTCAAGGTTGAACAGGGAGCTGAGAGAAAAGAGGGGATATGTTTATACGGTAGACAGTAATGTAAGTCTGATGAGCGATTCCGGACTTATTCTAATATATTTTGGTTCTGATCCATCTACGGTAGGGAAATGCCGTCGGGTTATAAACAATGAACTTGATCGCCTTGCTCAATCCCTTATTTCTGAATCGGTTTTTGAAAAGATGAAGCGTCAGTATTGCGGTCAGTTGTTGGTCAGCTCAGACAATCGTGAGAATCGTGCGATGTCGCTTGGCAAAAGTATTTTGTATTATAATGAGATACACGATATATCAACCACGGCGGAGCGTATGATGGCTGTGTGTAGAGAGGAAGTGCGTGAAGTGGCAGAGCTTTTGGTTCCATCTAATTGTGGCTGTCTCACATTAATTTAACCATTGAATAATGAAGATTGGGAATATTGATCTCGGGGAACGCCCTGTGATGCTTGCCCCTATGGAAGACGTGACGGATCCGTCTTTTCGCTTGATTTGCAGGGAGCAAGGTGCAAAAATGGTTTATACTGAGTTCGTTTCTTCTGAAGCGTTGGTCCGTAACATTGCTTCAACCGCACGAAAGCTTCATATAGACGACAGGGAACGTCCGGTGGCTATTCAGATTTATGGTAGAGATCCGGAAGCTATGGTGGGAGCCGCGAAAATGGTGGAGGAGGCGCGACCTGATTTGATTGATATTAATTTTGGTTGCCCGGTGAAAAAAGTTGCGGGGAAGGGTGCTGGCGCAGGGATGCTTCGTGATATCCCTAAGATGCTTTCGATCACTGAATCTGTAGTTAAGGCAGTCAATTTGCCTGTCACTGTCAAGACTCGTCTTGGTTGGGATGCCGATAATAAGATAATTACAGATCTCGGGCCTCGTCTTCAGGATTGCGGAATCGCTGCCCTTACCGTGCATGGTCGCACTCGGTCGCAGATGTATACCGGTGATGCCGATTGGACACTTATCGGGAAACTGAAGGCTGACCCACGGATGGAGATCCCGGTCATTGGCAATGGGGATATAACCACCCCTGAAGCGGCTGCAAAGGCATTCGATGATTATGGGGTAGACGGAGTGATGATTGGCAGAGGGGCTATCGGTGCTACCTGGATTTTTCATGATGTGGATCAATATATTAAAACCGGGAAATGGTCTCCTTTGCCGGATAAGGAAAAATTTGCATTGCTTCGTCGCCAGATCAGGGAAAGCATAGATCGGATAGATGAATATCGTGGTATTTTGCATATAAGGCGTCATCTTGCCGCCACTCCGTTGTTTAAGGGATTGCCCGATTTCCGACAAGTGCGGATAAGAATGCTGAGAGCTGAAACAGCAGACGAACTTGAACAGATATTCCGAGAAATAGAGGAGTGCTATTTTTAACTAAAAATAGATAAACCTCGTTATATAGGTAAATAAGCTGCTTTTGCATTTTAGGATGCAGGAAAAATAGAACAAAAAATGGATGTTTTGATGAATAAGTTTTTCTATGTTGTTTTATTGGCTTTCGCAGTAGTTTCCGCAAAAGCTCAAGAGGTCGAGAATTATAAGGTTGAAGTAGGGCAATTTGACAAGGTCAAAGTTTGTGACAATGTCAATGTTGTCTATCGTTGTCTTCCGGATTCCTCCGGTTTCATCCAATATAGTGGTGACAAACAGTTTGCTGATGCCTTTATCATCACTCCCAAAGACGGAAATTTGAAAATTCAGGTGTCGACAGAAGATGTAGGCCACCCGGATTTGCCCGTTTTGTATATATATTCCGATTTCCTGACTTCAGTGGAAAATGCTTCAAACTTTACATTTTCTGTTGAGAATCCGGCACCGTGTGCAGAGTTTAAGGCGACGCAGGTTGGAAATGGCACCTTGATTATAGAAAATTTAAAAACTAATAAGGTGTCGGCTTCTATTGCAACCGGCAATGGCACGATCAATCTCTCCGGAGAATGTCAGGATGCTGTATTGAAAATGGTCGGTACGGGGATGATTTCTGCTGACAGACTGGAGGCTGATAATGTGCAATGTAAGATTTTGGGAAGTGGCTCGATAGGATGCTTCCCCAAGGTAAAGCTGAGTGTGAGAGGAATTGGCTCCACAAAGATATACTATAAAGGAGATCCAAAAATCAAGAAATCGGGAGGCGGTAAGCTTTATCCATTACCGGAAGGACGTCCGCTTGACACGGTCGTGACCGATGAGGAAGAACTTAATGAAAACACTACAATTGAATCTAATGAGGAGGATGAGGTCGAAGAAGAATAATCTTGCACTTGAAAATAAGGGTTGACCGGCAGAAATGAAACGAGAAACGGAAGTCCCATTAAAATTAAAAACGGCACGTACGTTGAAATGGAACACCATTGACAGGCTTGCTTCGCAAGTGTTGTATGGTGTTGTCGGTTTGGTGCTTGCAAATGTGCTCTCGGAGGAGGATTTCGGCCTCGTGGGAGCACTACTTGTTTTCCAGGCTTTTGCCATTATATTTGCCGACAGCGGATTCGGGGCTGCTTTGCTTCAGAAGAAGGAGCCTGCAGAGGAAGATTATTCCACGGTTTTTTGGTTTAATCTTATTGTCAGTGTCTGTATATATTGGATTCTATGGATCGGCTCACCTTTGATAGCAGATATTTTCCAAGGCGATAAACGACTGATCCCCTTGTCAAAAGTGATGTTTCTCACTTTTGTGCTCAATGCTCTTGCGATAGTCCAGACAAACCGTCTCATGAAGAGGATGGATGTTAAGATGATAGCAATCTCTAATCTTGTCGCTCAAATCGGTGGAGGGTGCATAGGGATTGTTTTGGCTCTAAAAGGATACGGGGCTTGGGCGCTTGTGTGGCAGTCTGTGTCGTTGGCAGGTATCAAGACTTGCATTCTTTGGGCTACGGGTCATTGGTTGCCTTCTTGCTGGATTAAAATATCTTCATTAAAAAAGATATGGAGAATAGGCATGAGCGTGTTCTCATCTTCTATGCTCAACACTCTCTTTCAGACGATATACTCGTTTGTCATAGGTGCGTTTTATTCTCTTGCCTCGCTTGGTGTCTACACTCAGGCTGACAAATGGAGCAAAATGGGCACCGCTTCCATTTCGCAGGTTCTTACTGCTTCATTTGTACCGTTGTTGTCAAAATTTCAGGATAATGCCGATGATTTCAGGCGTTATGTGAAAAAGATAAACAGATTTACTGCATTTGTCCTTTTCCCCGCGATGATCGGTTTGGCTGCTATAGGGGAGCCTCTTTTTCACACCATGTTCGGTCATAAATGGGATGCTGCGATAATATTGTTTCAGATATTGGTGGTTCGCGGAATTTTTGTTGTATTGGTGTCGCTCTTCGGCAACTATATGTTGGCTAAAGGATATGGCAAGCGGCTGTTTATTATAGAGGTTGTAAAAGATTCTGCGATAGCATTGGCAATTGTGGCTACGATATTTTTCAAAAGTATAGATATTCTTGTTTGGGGTCAATTTTGGGCATCATTGGTCACTTATATTATTATTGTCGCCATGGTAGGTAGGGCAATAGGCTATGGGGTAATAAAAATGATAACAGATATGTTGCCATATGCATTCTCTGCCGCTGTCATGTGGTTGATCTGTTCATTTGTTGATATGATTCCATTTTCGGCTCCATTGAGATTGCTTTCGGAGATTGTCGTTGGAGGAATTGTCTATGTAGGAATAATGTGGTTTGGCGGCTATCCTGAATTAAAAGAGGCATCCGGCTATCTCTTCGGGAAATTTAGGCATAAAGGTTAAATCCTTATAATCAAAGAGATGTATCCGAATATTGAAAAAGAGATAAATTTTCTTTCAAAAAAATTTGGAGGAATCAGAAAAAGTGTCTAACTTTGCACTCGCAAACGGCACTGATGAGGACACAAGAGAGTGACACCGATCAGAGAGAAGGAAACAATTGCATGAAACGGAAGCTGAACAGGTGATTTAATTACTGCAGTTGAAACAAAAGCGATTAAAGAAACAAATACTCAAAGCCAAGCATGGTGCCATAGCTCAGTTGGTAGAGCAAAGGACTGAAAATCCTTGTGTCCCCG
>CAJTZQ010000040.1 GCA_910583795.1 uncultured Muribaculaceae bacterium | reverse complement strand
AGGCTCGAACTCGTGACCCTCAGCTTGGGAAGCTGATGCTCTACCAACTGAGCTATTACCGCATTTGCGATGCAAATTTAAGAAGAAATTTCATGCCAACCAAAAAATTCACTTGTTTTTTGCCCAATTTTTATAATCACCACAAAAAATTTTCTTAATTTTGCATTTATCAATGCGATAATCATACTTTTCAAAACAACGTATGATATTATAAATCCCCAAAACTGCATTGACCAAACCCAAAACACAGAATCTTAGCCTATGGAATATTATATCGTGGTCAACGACCGTCAGCAAGGACCATTCACCAAAGAAGAACTTCGTCAAAACAATATAAACCGAGACACCCTTGTGTGGCGTTCCGGTATGCCCGATTGGGTTAAAGCATCTGAGCTCCCGGAGCTTGCAGACATCTTCATAATAGATGTGAACGCAACTGACACAAATCAAGAAGCAACAGCCGACAACGGATGGTATGCCATGATAAATGGTAACCGTATGGGTCCTGCCACAGTGGCAGAGCTGATCAACAATGGACTGAGACTTGATACTCCGGTTTGGCATAACGGACTTCACGACTGGGTGCCTGCCTCAACTCAAGTTGAAATTGTCCAAGCATTCAACGACAATCGTCCTCCACATTTCAACTCATTTGGGCAACAATCTTTCGGTCAACAACCCAATTTCAGCCAGAATCCGCTATATGGTAATCAACAATTCAGCGGCAATAACCAGTATAATAGCCCCTTCAACAATCAATCATACAATAATCAACCTTATAACAATTCTCCCTTACGCACCAATTGGTTGCCGTGGGCAATTGTAGCTGCAATCGTAGGTTTTCTTTTCTCATGTATCGGTGCTATTTTCGGTATTATAGCAATTGTTCAGGCGAACAAGGCAAACGACTTGTATGCCGCTGGATATGATGAACAGGGAGACTCTGCCAACAATTCAGCTAAAATAATGACTATTATCGGTCTTGTTCTTGCAGGTATCGGTATTGTTGCCAGCATGACTATATTGAATGGGAACTTATTTGAAAGACTTTTATAAGAAGAGTATCGGCAATTCCCTTTCCTCATAGGAATTCAACTCGTTGGAGAGCCAAGCGGGTCCTCGTTTAATTACATCTGTCATTTCACGCCAAGAAAGTGACTGAAACCAAATTTAAAGATTTTTCATTGTAATGAAATATTATGCTATGATCGACGGCGAACGCCGCGGACCATACGAACTTGATCAACTTGCAGATGCAGGTGTTCGACCTTCAACCTATGTGTGGTGTAAAGGTATGGACGATTGGGAAAAAGCCGAAGATGTGGCAGATGTTTGCCGAATGTTCCGCAACCGTCTTTACGATTTGATGCACCCTTCGAGTGTTGATGCAGAACGGATGTCTAACCAGACTGCTGTCACTGCATCCGATGAGAAGGCTGCACCCGGATTTACACGTTTCGACCGACATCTCCAGGATTCCGACACCCCTATCCTTCCCACAATCGAGGAGATCGAAAAAAGAGATGACCAGACACCTCCCTCTCCGATGCTATTGCCCCTGGCGATTATGGTAACAATCCTATGTTGCATCCCGACCGGGATTGTTGCGATATATTATGCCACCAAAGCTAAAAAGCAATGGAATATAGAACCGGGCTCTCATCAAGCCGGCACATATTGCCGGTCAGCAAAGATGTGGATAGGAATTTCATTCTTTCTCGGCATGATATTCTATGCTTTCCTCTTGAGATTCTTCTTATAAGATAAATTAATAACAAAAACAGAGGGGCTTCAATGAAGCCCCTCTGTTTTTGTCATTGTTTACAGGTTTCTGCCGTGGCAATTCTTATATTTCTTACCGCTGCCGCAAGGACAAGGATCATTTCTTCCAACCTTTGGCTGAGCTTTGATAGGCTGTTTTGCCGGAGCCTGCTGACGGTTTACATTCTGAGCCGCCTGACGCTGCGCACTCTCCCCGGGATAACTGTCGCGTGTTGTGCTATAGTTAGCATAAGGATTCGGCATTGTCTGAGAAGTATACTCCCTACGGATTTCCTGTTGCTGTGCGGCATATGCCTGAGCCTGCCTCTGCTGTTCGCGTGCCTCACGTGCAGCCGCTTCCGCAGCCTTTGCCTCTTCATAATCAGGCACAGCAAGTTTACCGCGCATAAGAGTAGCCACAGATTTTGAGTTCATATCCCAAAGCATCTTCTTCCAAAGCTCATACGCCTCAAGCTTATAGATCACGAGAGGATCCTTCTGTTCGTAAGACGCATTCTGCACAGATTTGCGGAGTTCATCCATCTCGCGGAGCTGCTCCTGCCATGCTTTGTCGATAGAAGAAAGAAGCACTGTTTTCTCCCACTGCTTAGTCAGAGGCGCACAATTATTATCATACGCTTCCTTGATGTCACAACGTATATTGAACATCCTTCTTCCATCCGTCACAGGCACTCCGACAAGACCGGTCGCACCGCGCTCCTCTACAAACTCCTTAATGTAGGGCATAGCCCCTTCAGCCATTTTCTGCTTGTTGCGGTTATAGGTATGCATTGCTGACTCTGCAAGACGTTCTGTCATTACATTAGGATCAAGCTTGGCATATTCTTCCTCAGTAAAAGGCACCTCTATTGCAAGAGATTTGCGCACCGCCTCATCAAACTCCTTGAAACCGCCGTCATACCTGCGGGAGGCAAGCTCAAGAGAAGTTTCATAGATCATATTGGCGATATCAGTACCGATACGTTCACCCTTAAGTGCGTTCTGGCGGCGACCGTAGACACCCTTACGCTGAGCGTTCATTACATCGTCATACTCCACAAGGCGCTTACGGATACCGAAGTTATTTTCCTCAACACGCTTCTGAGCATTCTCTATTGAGCGGGTCACCATCTTGCTTTCGATCATATCACCTTCCTGGAATCCGAGTTTGTCAAGAGTCTTGACAATACGTTCGTTGGCAAACAGACGCATTACCGTGTCTTCAAATGATACGAAGAATACGGATGAGCCCGGGTCTCCCTGACGTCCGGCACGTCCACGGAGCTGACGGTCCACACGACGTGATTCATGACGTTCGGTGCCGATGATCGCCAGACCTCCGGCTGCCTTAACTTCAGGAGATAGCTTGATGTCGGTACCGCGGCCTGCCATGTTGGTGGCGATGGTCACAGAGCCTGTCTTACCTGCCTGCGCGACAATCTCAGCTTCTTTCTGGTGGTATTTGGCATTAAGCACCTGATGAGGGATCTTGCGCAACTGAAGCATCTTTGAAAGAAGTTCCGAAATCTCCACTGAAGTGGTGCCGACAAGTACAGGACGCCCCGCCTTCACCATATCCTCCACCTCCTGAATTACCGCTGCATATTTCTCTTTCTTGGTACGATATACTCGGTCGTTCTGGTCATTACGGATCACCGGACGGTTTGTAGGTATCTCGGTAACCTCAAGCTTGTAGATATCATAGAATTCACCTGCTTCTGTCATCGCAGTACCTGTCATACCGGCAAGCTTACGATACATTCGGAAATAGTTCTGAAGAGTGATGGTAGCATAAGTCTGGGTTGCAGCCTCCACTTTGACACCCTCCTTTGCTTCGATTGCCTGATGCAGACCGTCGCTGTAACGGCGTCCTTCCATGATGCGTCCTGTCTGCTCGTCTACGATCTTGATCTTGTTGTCGTCGATCACATATTCCACATCCTTGTCAAAGAGGGTGTAAGCCTTAAGAAGCTGATTAACGGTATGCACACGTTCAGCCTTTATAGAATAGTTCTGGAGCAAAGTATCCTTTTTCTCCTGATGCTCCTCTTTCGTACCCTCCTCGTTTTCAACTGCAGAAAGTTGAGCGGCGATATCAGGAAGAACGAAGAATTCAGGATCCTGAGTGGTGCCGGTAAGCACCTCTATACCTTTGTCAGTAAGTTCTATGCTATGGTTTTTCTCATCGATCACAAAGAAGAGAGGTTCAACAGCCTTTGGCATCTCACGGTTGTTGTCTGCCATATATTTAGCCTCAACCTTAAGGAGAAGCTGTTTGATACCCTCTTCGCTTAGGTAGCGTATCAATGGATTATGCTTGGGGAGACCCTTGTAGGCACGGAAAAGAGATAGACCGCCGTCCTCGAGAAGCTGCTCGGCAGTGAGAGGCTTTTTACCCTCTTCCTTAGTGTCATATTTTGCCACCTTCTCGGAATCACCGCTCATGGCTGCGGCAATCTTCTCTTTTGCCTCAAGGAGAAGTCCTTGCACAAGTTTGCGCTGTGCGTTTACGACCTTCTCCACATTGGGCTTGAAATCATTAAACATCTGGTCGTCACCCTTGGGCACCGGACCTGAAATGATCAACGGAGTACGGGCATCGTCGATAAGCACAGAGTCAACCTCATCGACAATCGCATAATAATGTTCGTCTCGCTGCACAAGATCTGAAGTCTGTGTAGCCATATTGTCACGAAGATAGTCGAAACCAAACTCATTGTTCGTACCGAATGTGATATCGCAGCGGTAAGCCTTGCGACGCTCTTCAGAGTTGGGGTCAGTCTTATCGATGCAATCTACAGTCAGACCATGGAACTGATAAAGCGGTCCCATCCATTCCGAGTCTCGTTTTGCAAGATAATCATTGACAGTCACCACATGCACGCCCTCACCTGTAAGAGCGTTAAGGAACACGGGCAAAGTTGCCACAAGTGTCTTACCCTCACCGGTAGCCATCTCAGCGATATTGTTAGAAGCCTTATCTCCGTTCAAAATGCCATGAAGAACCATGCCTCCGATAAGCTGTACATCATAATGCACCATATCCCAGGTCATCTGGTTACCTCCGGCAATCCAGCTGTTACGATAGATAGCCTTGTCGCCTTCAATCGAGACAAAATCCTTTCCTGCTGCGGCAAGTTCCCGGTCAGCTTGAGTAGCGTTAACTTCAATTATTTCATTTTGAGCGAAACGGCGCGCTGTTTCCTTAACGACAGCAAAAACTTCAGGAAGCACTTCGTCAAGACGACGCGCATACATCTTAAACATGTCTTCACGCAGTTCATCTATTTTCTTCCAATACGGTTCACGTTTGTCGTAGTCAAGAGTTTCAAGCTCGGTGCGGATTTCCACCATTTTGTCTTTATACTCTTTAGCCTCGCCACGGATGCTGTCGCGGATCACGTCGATCCTGCCGCGAAGTTCATCATTTGATATCCCTGTCAGTTCCTCACTGATTGGATTGATCTCTTTATTAAGGCGATCCCATAGAGGACGCACTGCGCGTTCACTCTGGTCGCCGAATATTTTTTTAAGTATATTGTTAAATCCCATGGACTCTTATTATCAATTTTGAATTTTGAATTTTGAATTTTGAATTGTTGTTTGTTGGTCTTGGGTCGCTGGTCTTGGGTCGTTGTTTTGAAATCTGATCTTCCGAATATTATTAAACCATTAACTCGTAACCATAGACTCGTAACCCTATAACCCTTTTGCGATAGCAAAAATTAAACTATTTACGGGGGAGATTAATAGGTTTTGATTCAGCGCCATTAGGAGAGCGGATTCTCAGCACCTGCGTTACCGTCGGAGCAATCGCAGTAGCGTCTACCGGAGTATTTATGGTGACAGGAGCCAAGCCACAACCCATGATGAACACAGGTGTTTGCACCATGCTCGACCGTGCCACCTGAGTTTCATTCGGGAACTTGGTATCGTTTACAATATTCCATCCCGCATTAAACTCAAGGACTACATCGCCGCCGGTTTTAGGATCTGTGCCGAGCCGCATTGCCTCCATTGCAGGAAGTGCCGAAGTCATGATGTCTCCCATAGTGAAGGCATCGTTCACGCCACTCATCTTCACCAGAAAATCGCGTGATGCCTCCGCCACCTCTTTCAGATCAAGCTTGTGTTCCTCTATCTGTTTCCGGTCAAGATAAACATGTCCTGCACTGTATGTGTCGACATAATCACCATTGCCGTAACGGGCGGTGAGATATGAATTAAGAAGAGAGAGGGCACGGCGCACTGAAAAATCGCCGGTAGGAGTGCGATACTGAGGATCGTCAGCCACAGCATCGTCATAATATCCTGTAGAAGCGACATATACAAGAGTATTGTCAAGACCCACATATTTCTCTATCGCATCAAACAGGCGCGTAAGCTGTCCGTCAAGGCGGACATAACTGTCTTCAAGTTCAAGACGGAAATCACCGTCTTTAACGTATTTATAAGGAGCGGCGGTATACCCGACATTCAGCATGTCGATGGCGTCACCTCTTCCGCCCACTTTAAGATCTTTCAGATAAGTTATCGCCACATCGGTCACCTCTGTGTTGACCATGGGCGAAGAAAGATACATACGATACACACTGCGGTCGGCTGTGGGAAAGGTATGTTTGAAATCAAGGATGCGCTTTTGTGCAGGCAGACCCGGATAAGACGAAAGAGGGAGAGCCGGTTTCCACTGCATGGTGTCTATTCTTGAAGAAATCGACTCATTGTAATTTCGCTGGGTCACGACTGACGGGGCATCCCTATAATAAGTCGTGGTTGCCCACTTGCCGGTGTTGTCGTTTATCCAGAAAGCTGAAGTCCCTGCATGACCAGCCATAATAATTGACTGCTGTGCATCGGGGGCTATGGAATAGACAGATGCCACGCCTGCACCGTCGATGGCGATTTCGTCACTGATCGTCGAAAGCCGGAGATTTGCAGGCGAATATGTCTCGGTTGTGAAATTGCCGATCATGGCCTGATCGTGCAAGGTAGGAACCATCTCTTTTGTGACAGGATCAAACACCTTGGAAGCTGTCACGCCATTGTGGCGTGGATACCCTCCGGTGTATATCATCGCCGTTCCGCTTGCAGGATCAAGTCCGTTGACTTTAAAATCGACGTCTTTGATGAAAGCTCCGTCCTTCATCAATTTCTTGAATCCTTTTTCTCCGAAAAGGTTTTGAAGATATTCGATATAATCGGTGCGAAGCTGGTCAATCATAATCCCCACCACAAGTTTTGGGCGTGAACTATCGGCGTAGAGCATCGTATTGATGCCCACGAGACCACATATCACCGATGTTATCAGACGATTCATTTCTTATTATAACTATCTTTGTGGATGATTATTGCATAAGTTGCTGAAAGGATTAGCGTGGCGGCAATCAGTGGAAAGATTGCCGGATTGGCGCTCTGATGCTGGAACGGCCATACCACAAGCAGGCAAATCATCGCCACAATGTTGTAGTAAGCCATCGCCACGGCAAGAGGACGCAATTTACGCCACCACACGCACACTGCAAACAAAAGTTGAAACGGATTCAACCAAAAGATGAGTGCGTTGGGAGAAGTGGCTTCATGACTTGATATAAACACCAGAAACGCCGTCAAAGTTCCCGCAAGTCCCAGCAAAATAAACCAAAGGGAATATGGGAGTCTGGATATTTTCTTTTTTTTCAAATCATAACCACAAATGCCAGACACAATCAAAAAGACCGCTATGGCACAAAACAACGGAGAAAGATACCAAGGAGTGGGAGGCAAAGTGACATCTCCCCTTCCTTCGTTAAGAACTCTTGTGGCATTCACAAGCGGTCTGCCGTCGCCAAGCCTGCCTGCGGCAGCCTTGTTCATCATTTCGATAGGCACGAACATCTCCTCTCGACCTGTAAGGCGATAATCGATACCCGATCCGAGAGCCAGATCAATTCCGAACTGATACCAGGGATAATTGCGGTTATAATGACGCATCTCATTGCGATATGTGGAATAATTCACCTCAGCGGGATACTCCACAGGGTGACCATATGCTTCATCAATCCGGTCAATAATCCTGGTGGCACAATTATCTTTTACATAATTATATCTGTATTTGCGGTTTTGAGGCAACGCTTCTGTCTGAAGGAGTTTCAAAAGTCGGTGAGCTTCCTCCTGTGTCATGTCAAGGTCCTGCTCCACCACCTTTGACCCTCGCGAAATATATTCCGGCAAAAACCATTCAAAAGGATAACCGGCACAGATATAGTCAGTCCCCCCTTTCACAAAACGGTAGACAAAATTCGGTTCCCTGAAATTGAAAACTCCGTAATTCCATACGGAATCCATTCCTTCCCCTCTTACTCTTATTGCCTCATGTCCGTAGAGTTCAAAGATTTCCGGACCCGGATAGCATGTTATAAGGCTGACGGTCAAGGAGTCGGATTTGACGTCAGTAAGAGTTTCAGCAAGCGCCTCGCCTTGCCGCGAGGCTCCTCCCGAAAGCCACGACAACGCCATGACAATGAAGATTGTCATGGCGCCCGTCGGTAGAATATTTATATCTCTAAAATTCACTTAGAATTCGCAATTGTTCGGGTAGCGTGGGAAAGGTATAACGTCGCGGATGTTCTGCATTCCGGTCACAAACAGCACAAGACGTTCGAAACCAAGACCGAATCCGCTGTGCGGCACAGTGCCGTATTTACGTGTATCCATATACCAGTCCATACCAGTAAGACCAAGTTCTTCCACACGTTTCTGAAGTTTCTCAAGATTTTCTTCTCGTTGGCTGCCTCCTATGATCTCGCCGATTTTAGGGAACAATACATCCATTGCACGCACTGTCTTGCCGTCATCATTGAGTTTCATATAGAAAGCCTTGATCTCCTTCGGATAGTCGGTAAGGATTACCGGCTTTTTGAAATGCTCCTCTACGAGATATCTCTCATGTTCCGAAGCGAGATCCACACCCCAATAAACCGGGAATTCAAACTTCTTTCCGCTCTCTTCGAGAATCTTCACTCCCTCGGTGTAAGGAAGACGGACAAAGTCATTGTCGACAACGAATTTCAAGCGGTCGATAAGTTCCTTGTCGAAATGGTCATTAAGGAATTTAATATCGTCCTCACAGTGCTCGAGGGCATATGAGATACAATATTTGATAAACTCCTCAGCAAGATCCATGTTGTCGGCAATCTCATAGAACGCCATCTCGGGTTCTATCATCCAGAATTCTGAAAGGTGGCGCGGAGTATTGGAATTCTCGGCACGGAATGTAGGTCCGAACGTATAGATCAGTCCCAAAGCGGTGGCTCCAAGTTCGCCCTCAAGCTGTCCGGAGACTGTTAGAGAGGCAAGTTTGCCAAAGAAATCCTGAGAATAATCCACATTGCCTGCCTCGTCTTTCGGCAGATCATTTAGAGGAAGTGTGGTGACCTGAAACTGTGCACCCGCACCTTCGCAATCGGAAGCCGTGATCAGCGGAGTATGGAAATAATAGAATCCTTTGTCGTTAAAGAATTTATGGATTGCATATGCAAGCGCATGGCGAATTCTGAGCACTGCGCCAAATGTGTTTGTACGCGGACGGAGATGAGCTTTCTCACGGAGGAATTCGAGAGTGTGCCCCTTCTTCTGCAGAGGATAATCGCCGGGAGCCGTGCCATAGACTTCGAGTTCCTCAGCCTGCACTTCCACGCTTTGGCCTGCACCCTGTGAGGCTACGAGTTCTCCCTGCACATGTATGCTTGATCCTGTAGTGATCGGTTTGAGCTGCTCGTCGGAAAATTTTGAAAGGTCGAACACAATCTGAAGATTGTTGATGGTGCTCCCGTCATTGAGGGCAACGAATTGCACATTCTTGTTGCCACGGCGGGTGCGCACCCATCCTTTCACATCCACTTTCTTGCCGGCGCCTTCGGCACCTTCGGCAAGCACAGTCTTAACCGTCTTTCTTCTGATATCTTCCATTAATTACTAATCAATTTAATTATTCGAAGCTGCCCATGCGGAGGAAGTTGACCTCTTCCTGAGTCAGATAACGCCAACGTCCGCGGGGAAGGTTCTTCTTGGTGAGACCTGCGAAATACACGCGGTCAAGTTTGGTGACACGATATCCGAGGCTCTCGAAGATACGGCGCACGATACGGTTTCTGCCGCTATGGATCTCGATTCCAGCCTGATTGCGGTCAGTCTCGCTGACATAGCTGATAGCGTCAGCATGGATTTCGCCGTCATCAAGTTCGATGCCGTCGGCGATGCGCTGCATATCCTCTTCGGTGATATCTTTGTCTGTCCAGACATGATAGATTTTCTTCTTCACAAACTTGGGATGAGTGAGCTTGGATGCGAGGTCTCCGTCGTTTGTGAGGAGAAGCACGCCTGTAGTGTTACGGTCAAGACGGCCTACAGGATAAATACGTTCCTTGCACGCATTTTTCACGAGATCGAGCACAGTAAGACGTCCGTTGGGATCATCACTTGTTGTCACGCAATCTTTAGGCTTGTTAAGAAGCACATAGCACTTGCGCTCCGGAGTCACCACCTTCTCATCATATTCCACAACATCATCGTGTGAAATCTTGGTGCCGAGTTCGGTGACAACCTCTCCGTTGACCTTCACGAGACCCTGTGTGATGTATTCATCAGCTTCACGGCGAGAGCAGATGCCCGCATTAGCCATATATTTGTTGAGACGGATCTGTTCGTTCGGATCGATATCCTCGAGCACATAATCCACCTGGCGCGGACGCGGGATAAACATCTTGTTGTTTTGTGGCTTGCGATACCCCTGATTGCGGTTCTGATAGCCGCCGGGACGCTGCTGATAGCCACCCTGATTACGGTTCATGTAGCCGTTGTTGTTACGCTGCTGGTAACCTCCCTGGTTGCGGTTCTGATAGCCGTTGTTCGGGCGCTGCTGATAACCGTTGTTCGGGCGCTGCTGGTAGCCGTTGTTGTTGCGCTGTTGATAGCCGCCCTGGTTGCGCTGCTGGTAACCGCCTTGGTTACGGTTCTGATAGCCGTTGTTCGGGCGCTGCTGGTAGCCGTTGTTGTTGCGCTGCTGGTAGCCACCCTGGTTGCGGTTCTGATAATTGTTCTGACGGGGCTGATAGTTACCCTGACGGGGTTGATAACCTTGACGCGGCTGGTATCCTCCCTCAGTATTCTGCTGATATCCGTTTTCGGCAGATGATTCGGTCTTCTCACCCTCTTCCTCAGTTGCAGGGCGCTGCTGATAACCTTGCTGATAGGAGGGGCGGTCGTAATGATTATTGAAATTGTTGCGGTTGTAGCCCTGTTGGCGTTGCTGATAGCCGTAGGGACGCTGCTGATAACCCTGACGGTCACCGTAAGTGCGGTTCATCTGAGGGCGATCGCCTGTCTGGTGGTCATCGTTAGGATAATTAACCTTTTCATAGCGGTTGTCTGCATCTCCGCTGTCTGCTGCACCGGTCGCGGGAGCGGTTCCGATTCTCGGACGTTTGGGTTTCTTTTCTGGTTCCATCTTAACTTAATTCTGATTTTCTTAAATAGTCTTTATATGCCTCACGGCGCAAGACTTCAGAAAGGGGTTATTGATTTTTGTTTTGAGTTTTTGAGTGGTTTTAATAAATTAATGATTTGCGTGTCAATTAATTAAAATAAACGACATCAAAATATTTCCGACAAACTGCCATATAGGCAGTCGCCAATGCTGCAAAATTAATAAAAAATTTGGAAATTGGCATAAAAACGTCGAACTGATTTAAATTTTTTCTATTTTAATATTTCGTCATATTTTTGAGATGATTTTGAATCGTGAAGAGGGAGTTTAGCGGGCTAAACGACCGATGAGCGATGCAAAATCAGCCAAAAAGATGGCGGAAGATTGAAATAGAGGTCTTAAAATCAAAATTTCTTTAATTTTATTCACATTCCGTAAAAAGTTTAAATCAGTTCGTCAGTCATTTTTCAACATAAAAACATAGCCCTCACAAATTTCTGAATTTGTGAGGACCGTTTTATCCGTTTTTGTCAGTTGTCATGACTTGCGCTTTGCGCCGGTTTTCGATTCGAGTTCTTTTGCAATGGCTGTGAATATTTCATCTACTATACCACTGCCGTTGATCTTAATATATTTCCCTTCCTTGTGATAGTAGTCGCGCAAAGGTGATGTCTGATTGTGATAGACGTCGAGACGCTTTTTTATTGTCTCAAGATTGTCGTCAGCACGCCCTGTTTCTTTCCCTCTGTTAAGCATGCGCTCTACAAGTTCATCCTCCGGCACTTCAAGACCGACCACGGCATGCAGATCCGTACCTCTTTTCTTTAGAAGATCCTTGAGAGCCTCTGCCTGAGGAATGGTGCGCGGGAATCCGTCGAAAATTACTCCTGCTTTCCCTTTTGCCTCCTTCTCAAGCACATCGTCAAGAATGCTTATCATAAGATCGTCCGGTATAAGCTGACCCTGCGAAATATATTCCTGAGCAACCTTCCCAAGATCGGTGCCTCTTTTAATGTGATCGCGAAGCACTTCCCCCGTAGAGATATGATGAAGCCCGTATTCTTCAATCAATTTTGCACTTTGTGTGCCCTTTCCACTGCCGGGGGCACCAAAAAGAACGAGATTTAACATAATTGTCTATACTTTAAGTTTCGCATGCTCACAGCCCACGCCTTTGCAAGCGAAAGTTGAATAATTGATAATCTGAGTTTATTCTGAGTTGGATAATACTTAATCGGCAACCACATAGATATCTTTGAGATTGCGCACCTTCCCGTCGAGGTCAAGACCATAACCGATTATAAACTTCGGTGGGATCTCAAAGGCGACATAGTCAGGTTTGAAACCCGTCTTGCTGCTTTCCGGCTTATGCAGAAGTGTGGCAAACCTTACTAAATTTGGATTACGTTTCTTTAGGTCGGCAATCATCTGGGTGGCTGTCAGTCCGGTGTCGACAATATCCTCAATGATAACCACATCTCTGCCGTCGATATCTTCATTAAGTCCTATAAGCTGTTTCACGCTGCCGGTTGAGCACAGACCGTCATAGCTTTTATAACGGACGAATGAGACACTGCAATTGTTGATACCAACCTCACGAATTAGGTCGGCGGCAAATATGAAGGCACCGTTGAGCACACACAGAAACAGGGGACTCTTTCCAATGAGGTCTCTCCTGATTTCTGAAGCCACGCGTTTCACCTGCTCCTGAATCTCTTCTCTCTTCAAATACGGCACAAACGTCAGGCCGTCAACAACAACTTTTTCCTTCTCTTCCATTGATATAAAATGATTGCCTTATCTATTTCCGGGTTAAATTGATTCCGGATATAGATAAGGCAAAATTAATAAATCGAATCGGATTTTGCAAGTCAGATTTTTACTTTCTTGCCGCCGATGATATAGATCCCTTTGGGGAGAGATGAAATCTGTGAGTCGGTCGCATCCTGATAGAGCTTGACCCCTGTCATTGTATACACAGACTTAGGACCCTTCTTTGCATCTACACCAATCTCACTGATTGCGGAGTTGCCGAAGACGCACTTGATCTCTGCAGGATAAGACTCGGGGACAGTGATGTAAGCTGTGTTCGCAGGAATGTAATCGAGACCGCTCGCCTTTATGAATCCGAGAGAACCGTCGCTGCAGCGTCCAAGTACTCTCATTGTGGCGGGATTATACGAAACACGGTTTATATGTCCGGGGATATCACAATTAAAGTATTGCCCCACCAATTTATTACCGTTGATTTCTGATGCGGCACCTCCCACATTAAGACGGTTGTCGGAAGCTGTCTTGCCCACACACCCCACTACGACAGGAGTAGCTCTCGGAACTGTACCCTCGATTTCAGTAAGGGTGACACTCGAAGATGTAACCGCGCTTACATAATACATCTTTACCCCTTTTGAATAAGCGGAAAAGGGGAAATCAGCATAGAGAGTGGTGAACAAACCTTCTTTTGCCTCAACATCCGGATAAGCGCCAAAATAATTATCGCCGGCTGCATCTAAAGGAAGGATAAACCATTTGCGGTAATCTCCCGTGCTGTTGGTAGACATCGAGCCATAGTCCCTGTCAAGGATATTGCCATCACCGAGGTAACGGGTTGCCTTGCCGTTGGTTCCGTAAGCCATATAAAGATTCTGCCCGTCTGCTGTGCCGTTAACCCTCAATCTCAAATAATATCCGATTATCTGATAAATACCGGTTCCCTGTGCAGTCAGCTGGTATTCTGAACCTACCTGAGTGACATCCATTATGCTTGCAGCGTCATGGCAGACATCGTCAAACACTCTCCACAACCTGATCGCCTGAAGATCGGCTGTCGTGGCGATCATATCGATGCTCCCTCTGTTGTCGATAACAGAGACATAGCGGTTCGTCTTATAATTCTTTACACGATAATAGCCGTTCCCTTCAAGATTGGCATAACACGAAAGCGCCGTTACTGCTGCAATGATAAGCGTAAATATTTTCTTCATAAAAGTGGAATTTTCGAATAATCCTCTACTCAATTAAAATTAAACTAAACCCTAAACCCTCAACCCTAAACCCTCAACCCTAAACTCTAAACCCTAAACCCTAAACCCTATAACCTAAACCCTATAACCTAAACTCTCAACCCTAAACCCTAAACCCTATAACCTAAACTCTCAACCCTAAACCCTAAACCCTATAACCCCTTAACCCTTCTGCGACAGCAGAAATTAAAGGAATAACCCCTTAACCCTTTAACCCCATAACCCTCAGCTTTCAAAGAAAGCTGAATTACTAAAAATTGGTCATACCGGAAACCAATTCCGATATGACCAATTATATAACGTGTTATTCTGTCGAATATTTTACGTCTGTCGCTGCAATCGCTTCCGATTATTCAGCAATACAGATTGCAACACGGTTCTGAACGGGATCTGCATAAGGCTGATCTTCGAGTGAACCCATGCTCTTCACTGTAAGGCGAGAAGCTGCGATGCCATATTTAGTCTTAAGAGCCTGAGCAACTGCCTCAGCACGCTTTCCGGCGAGACGGAGGTTGAACTGCTTTGTGCCTGTGCCCTTGTCAGCATAACCTGTGATAGTCACAGTTGCATTGGGATGCTCATTGAGGTAGTCAGCAACAGCTGCAACCTTTGTCATCTCCTGAGTGCTGATGATAGACTTGTTGATCTTGAAGAATACATCGCGACGGAACACCTGAGCCTCTTTCTGAACAGGCTGCTCAACAGCTGCGGGCACTTCTACAACTTTCTCGACAACTCTCTCGATTACGCGGGGTTCCGGTTCTTCGATCACGCGGGTGCGAGTCTCTGAAGTAGGACCGAAAGCATACTTAACGCCTACGAGACCGTTGAAATACCAGTCGGTGTTGCTACCTTTCTTTGAGTTGTAGTTATCGCTAAGAGTGTTAGCCATAAGTTCGATGCCGAGCTGGAGACGATCAGTTACATTGAAGTTAACGTCAACTCCGAACTGAGCGAGGAAACGTGTCTTAGTCCCATCCCATACGTTGGCCAGCGCATTGCCATTGGCATCCCAAATAATGCCGTAAGCCTGGTCTAGGAAGGAACCATCAGCAGCGGTGGGACGAAGTCCGTTGAGATATTTATTGACATCATTAGCCTCATCATTGTTGAAGCCAATGTTCATACCGATACCGGCGAGGAAGTTAACCTCTACAAGACGGTTGGGATTATAGCCACCGATGAGGTTTGTCATGTCGATAACAGCATCAAGGGTAGGAGCTACATAATTCCATTTCCAGCGCTGATCCTTCTGTCCGTCAAGCTTAAGAATACCCTTGCTCTGCCAAGCATTTACAGCAAGACGCATACCAATATAGGGATTAAACTTATAGCCCACAGCGAGCTGAGCATTAGGGCTGAGGAGCTTGCCGAAGCCACCCTCACCGAGGGTCTCCTGCATGCCGAACTGAGCCTGGCCGTACCAGTGGGGCTGGAAAACATATTCGGTGACTGTTTCCTGAGCGTTGGCACAGAGACCACCAAGCAAGAGAGATGCAGTCAAAAGAATTTTATTGAATTTCATTTTTATAATTTCTTTTTAGGTTCTGTAATTATTGATTTACAACACTCAGAGATTATTTTACGACCACATAGAAACTACGTGCAGAAACGTTTCCTCTGTAGTCAAGCGCAGTGTATACTACCTGATATTTATGACCAGCCTTGAGTCCATTAGTTCCACCTACAGGGAGGTAAGCTTTCTGCTGACGGCCTTCGAGAGCAGTATTGAGACAATCTGCGTTAGCGTTGATTGCGTCAACTGATGAACCATCAGTAAGGTCTTTCACAACAGCGACATACTTCTTGTATGCAGGGGCAAGTAGTTCACCATTATAAGAAGTAAGGAACATTGTGATAGCGTCGCCAGTTCCCTGAGTAAATATGGATGGATCATTTTCAGCTGTAGAGAAATGGTGGAGATCACCGTTACCGTCTCTGTAAGCAGCGTAAATCTGCATGTAAGCGTTAGGATCGTCAAGGATTGTGTTAACCTTCTGAGCAAGCTTGTTGTAGAGGTCGATAAGACGATTGATGCCATCGCCAAGACGACCGTTAAGCTCATTGGTGATCTCATCCTTAACACTCTGGATCTTGTCTGTAATTTGAGTATTAATACCTTTAAGCTCTGTGTTAATATCATTAACCATCTTCTCAAGCATGGTATTAACCTGAGCTTCGATTTCACCCTTGAAACCAGGATCGTCTCCTTGGCCGTTAACAGCAGCTACGATTTGCTGGACAAAACCATTAAGAGCAGTGGAATTATCTCCTGGTAAAGATGCTATTCCACCATCATATCCGAGAACTAATTTCCCTTCAAGCGGTTTCCCCTGCGAATCTTTAACAGAACTTAAATCGATTTCAATTGAAGAGGGCTTAACCTCAAATTTAACAGTAGAAAAATCGATTTTATAATCCTCGACATTCCATTCCTTCAGGTTGAGCTGGAAGTTAACCTTGTCAAGAGCTTTGCTTACATATTCCTGGATATGACCGATCTGGGGAAGACGGCGATCTGGAACATAACCTTCAGGATCAAATGAGTAGCTCAAAGGATGATATGTAACAGCACCAATTGCATAACGAGAATATACAGAACGCAGAATCGGGTTCTCACTAACCTCTGTAGATTCACCTGCAGATGCATCAGGATTATTGGCAGGATTGTTATCTGTTTCAGAATAATCATCAGGAACAGTAGGAAGGACAATACCACCAGGAGTTCCGTTCCAAGGAGTTGTCACATAATTGAACTCACGTCTAACTTCAGAAGAAACTGCGAGTGCAAGTGCCGGAACGCGATTATTAAACTGCTTGTAGATTGCCTCTGCAAGATTAGCAAGATCGCTCTTAGAAGGATCTTTTAGGAAGTCTTTAGCAGTAGCCTTAAGCTGGTCATCAAGATTGATATTTATAGTGGGAACCTGCTCTGCTGATGCCTTAACCTCAATACGATAAAATCCGTTTACATTAGCACGAGTGTATCCGAAGTTAATCAGATGATCATCATCCTTTACTGCTTTAAGTTCACCGAAAATCGTTTTGCCGTTACTTGTCTCAAGGCTAATATTAAGACCATCTATAACTTCTGCAGGGATCTGGGCAGGATTGATAGTCACATAAATTTCACCGAGGCGATCAATAGGCTGAACCTCTGTTCCGAGAGTATAAGACTTCTTTGGCGCATTGTTAGCCATGAAGGCATCTGCGGCAGCCTGAGCATACTTGTCTCCATAAACAATATTAGTGTCGGCGACCTTTGGGAATACTACAGGATGGTCTGACTGATAATAATAATTGGCAAGGAGAGTACTCTGGATGCCGAGGGGAAGGTTGATTGTCCCGAACGCGGGGTTATAAACCTCTTGAATCTCGACGTTAGTGATCATGCTCACAACGAGGTCATCCACATAAGTCTTGATAGCCTTCGCGAATTCTTCATTGTTTCTAATCTGATCCAAAAGAAATTGCTGATTCTTCTCAGTGAGAAGACCTGCCCCAATAAGAGCATTTAGCTTGTCCTTGACAACCTTGAGGTCTTCGGCATCTGCTTTGCCTTCGAGCTCTTCGTTGATCAGATCAACGAGCTTCGTCAAAGTCTGCTTGTTGTCGATAGGGTCAACATTGTTGTCATCCTTACAAGAAGTGAACGTGCCGACACCACCGGTAGCCACGGTGAGCAACAGCAAGCCGTTGATTAGTTTTCTATTCATTCCTTAATAGATTTGAATTGATTAATATTTTGTTTGTTTCTTATCGTTAGACATAGTTAGACTGACAATTCACCACCGAATGAGGCGACTTATCAATTTTACTATCTTGGTTCTAAGTGAATTACACTTGTGGAATAAGACAAATAAGCTATAAATCAGGGACTCGTCGATGCGAATTCGCGCTGAATTTGACCACAAAGGTAAAACTCTTTATTAAATCTAACAAATTTTTAGAAAAAAATATTTCAATAAACAGAAATTTTCTCAAATTTCCGCATTTTTAACCAAATTAAGACATAAAGAACAATCAGCAACATTATCATTTACAAAAAATTTACTAATTTTGCAGCCGGATTTATTTTTGCTATCGCAAAAGGGTTATAGGGTTATGGGGTTATCTCCCTATTTTTATTTTGCTTTCGCAAAAGGGTTATGGGGTTATGAACTTTTGATCTTTTTTATTTGCTTTTGTCACAAAACCACCGGTTTTAGGTTTATAAACAGAGAGGGCTTTTCAATTAAGGATCGTGCCTTTCGATTTTATCCTAATAGCAAAAGCATTAATATACGAATATACGAATTATAAGAGTTATAAAAATTATAAGATTTATAAACTGAGCATCCCCACATGCTCTTTCAAAGAATATTTTATGAAAAAAAGTTTCTTCGCTATAGTTTCCATCTTGGCTTTGGCTGCGCTCCTTCCTGCCGGGACAAATGCCCAAAGCCGTTTCCGCAACACCTATATAGTAAAGGAGAATAAAAGCACTACCCCGAATGATTCTTCAAAATCTTTCTTAGGGAAGAATTATATCGACGCACTGAATCCAAAACCTCTTGAAAGGTTTACGGACTGGTGCCGCAATAATAATGTGTTCAACAATCTCGAGGTCGCAGCCACAATCGGCACCGGCGGACTCGGTCTCGAACTCGCCACTCCTATCACAACCTGGACGCGCCTGCGCGCCGGTGTGGAATGGATGCCGTCGTTCCATATCCCTATGGACTTCGACATAGCATCTTTCAAGGATGGAGGCGTGAGCAACGATATCAGCCACATCCAGGATATGGTCCATGAAATGACCGGTCTGGAGATGGACAATAATGTGAAGATGATAGCGAAGCCCACGATTTTTAATTTCAAGCTTCTCGTAGACGTTTTCCCATTCCGGGAGAACAAGCACTGGCATTTCACAGCCGGATTCTACGTGGGTAAGTCTGTTGTGGGACGTGCGGAAAACAAGCGTGACCAGATGACAACCCTTGTGGCTCTGAATCTTTACAACCGTGCATACGATTATTTCACCAACATCAAGGATATCTACGACGTGCCTCTCGGGGGCGGCAATTATCTTGATCCGGACCAGGTGCTTGAACTTCAGGAGAAGTTCAGGGAGTATGGCAGGATCGGCATACACATCGGTGATTTCAAGGATGGGAAACCATATATGATGGAGCCGTCGAAAGACGGTTATGTGAGGGCAAAGGCGAAGACCAACATCTTCAAGCCGTATCTCGGCTTCGGCTACAGCGGCTCGCTCGACAGAGAGAAGAGATGGAATGTCGGGGTGGAAGCCGGAGTGATGTTCTGGGGCGGTGCGCCGGAGGTGATCGTTCACGACGGTGTGAACATGACCAAAGATCTGGAACACGTGCGAGGCAAAGTTGGAACCTGCCTCGACCTTGTGAAAGCCGTGCCCGTCTATCCCCTCGTCGACTTCAAGATCTCCTACTCTTTCTTTTAATTCGGCATGCCTTGCATGCCGAGGATTATAGGGTTATAAGGGTTATAGGGTTATAGGGTTATATTTACACATGACCCTTAAAGAAACCTGAAATCTATCCACAATTGTGGATTAATCTTTTAACCTTATAACCCTCAACTTTCGCATGCGAAAGTTGAATCAATTCATAATGCATAATGCATAATGAACAATTGATTACAAAGGAAAAGGAAATGAAGAGCAGTGTAGATGATTCAATTGTCAAAGGCATAAAAGATTTTAAATTGGAACAGGAAGGGAAAAATTCAACTCAATACATTAGACAATCTCATAACTGAGCTTAATAATCAAGACCTATGATGTTTTTGATCAGTTTCGATTTTTGGAAATTTCTGTTGTAAACAGATGAACGGTAGATGAAGGATTAGCGTACGCTTTCTTCTTTGTTGCACGCACGGATGCCTCCTCATAATTATCCATCAGCACTTTCTTCATTGCAGTTGAAAATGCACCTTTGGCATATTCCCCCTCTTTACTTTTCAGTAGAGATAGACATTCCGACGATGTCATTTCTCGTGACACATCTGCATAATGCAACAGAAACCAATATTCGATACAAGGATTTGAAAGCAGGAGTATAGCATCTTTAATTCTTGAGAGATGTTGCAACATACCCGGCACATCAATATCGAACATGAGGAAAGTTTTATCATCTTTTGTTGTAAAACGTTCTCGTTTACACCTTTCTATATATTGTTGGGAGATATTTGAATCACTGATTTTTGCAATGATTTCAATAGGGACACGGAAACTGCGACGCAGTAAATCTACATACGCAGCCTCGGTTTTCCCTTCGCAAAATACAAAATATGTAGGATTCATCCTTTTCCCTTTCGGCTGTTTCGCTTTTCGTGCCATAAGTTATATGTTTTCGAATTCGTTTATATACGGCACAGCGTCAAAACGCCCCTGAAGATAGGCTTTTTCCAGATCCATCTTTTCTCGGAAATCTTTATAATCAAACAACGAATATAAATCGCTTGAACCGTCTTCACGCTTGTTAACAAAGAAAATCTGATCTTTACGGAAACGTGTCATATCGAGCAGATGGGTATTATGTGTTGTGAACACCAGTTGGGCAGACCTGCTATTGTGAAACAGGTTGATAAGATATTCCACAAGTCGTGTATGCAGGCTGGTTTCCACTTCGTCAAGGAACATCACTTTATTGTTGCGCACTACATCCATAACCGTTAACATTATCTTGAAGAGTATTTTTGTTCCTTCCGATTCTTCGGTATTGAAATCAAACGGTAAGGACGGGTTACGACGGTGGAAGGTTGTCAATTCACCATCCTTGAACGTAAACTCAACGATATCGCTGTCAGCCGCTTTAAGTACTCTTAGAACTTCTTCTTTGTTATCGCCAAGAAAACGGTCTGTTGCAACGGTTGTCTTGCCCCGGTAGCTGAACACTAATTGCTCATTAAACCATCTATAAATTTCTTTTGCCTTATCACGGTCCATTTGACTCGCACGTGATAAGAATAGGGTTTTGCGTGAAGTGTTGGATGCGACATCCATGGGGCGCCGTATCACCGAAGCAAATTCATATTTATCTTTTTTATCACCCTCAATTCTTTCATCACGGGTAAAAATCAAGGCTTTACGACCCTTTGGATAATAATAAAGAGTCTCAGTCACTATTTCATCTCGATTACAAGTAAACGAATACTCATGTTCTATTCCTTTGACTATAAACCGAATATAAAATTCACTCAAGGCATCTTTCTCGCCAAACTTATATGGTTTGAATCCAAAGGTATCACCCTCATTATAATTATGGGAGTTCAAAATCATATCCACACTTGCTTTAATAGCCTTGATTATATTACTTTTGCCGGAAGCATTTGCTCCATAAATCGCCACTGTTTTCAACAGCCGCTCATTGCCGACAAAGAAAGTATTGTCGGCAAGTAAGCGCGCCTCCTTAGTCTGAATGTTGGCTGCCTGTAAGTCAAGTATTATTTTCTCGTTAACAGAGAAGAAATTAGTGAGAGCTATTTCTAATACCATTTCAAATGCTATATTTGGAATTATTTTGCAAATATAGCACTTTAATTTAAATTTATTCAATTTTAGCTTGCGAAAGTTGAGGGTTTAGCAATATTGAATTGGGGGAGAACGTTTAATAGCCATGAGATCTCTTGGCTATTTTTTTATTTTAATTTTGTTTCTCTTCGGGATTGGCGGCTGCAGAAGCGCTAAACTTTCCGATGCCGACGACGCATTGGAAAGGGGAGAGTATTTCGATGCCCAGGCTATCTATCGAAAGGTCTATAACAAGATGACTAAAAAGGAGGAACGCCCTGCACGCGGCGAAGTGGCTTTTAAAATGGGAAAATGCTATGAGAAACTGAACATGGCTGTCAATGCCTCCAAGGCTTTTCAAAACGCTCTGCGCTACGAATACCCCGATTCAACGATCTTTCTTCACCTCGGAAGAGCCTTGCAAGGGGAAGGGAAATATAAACAGGCTGTTGAGGCGTACGAAAAATATCTGTCATACGCACCGGAAAACCGACTTGCCGAAGAAGGGATAGCCGGATGCAGACTCGCCATAGCGCAAAAGGAGAAGCCGAAGACCCGCTATGTGGTGAAGAATGCCAAGATATTCAACACCAAAAGATCCGACTTCTCTCCAATGTATCTCGACAAAAACCTCGATCAGATCTATTTCACGTCAACCTCTGAGAAAGCCACAGGTGAAAAACGCTCTGAAATAACAGGCATGAAAAACGGTGACATCTATTTCAGCAAGAAAAACGAACGGGGACAGTGGCAACTCCCACAACCTGTTGAAGGTGAACTTAACACTGACGCCGACGAAGGGGTGATAAGTTTTTCACCCGACGGACAGACGATGTATCTTACCCGTGCCCGCAGATCGGAGACATCGAGCACTTCTGTAGAAATCTATACCTCCCGCAGAACTGACGCGACATGGAGCACGCCTCAAAAATTCGAGATCACTTCGGATTCCCTTTCCGCCGTCGGACATCCCGCTGTCTCCGCCGACGGGAAATATCTATATTTCTGCAGCGACATGCCGGGTGGTTACGGCGGACTTGACATCTGGCGGATAGACCTCAACGAACGGGGTGGATCATTACACAACATGGGGGAACAGATCAACACCCCCGGCAACGAGATGTTTCCTTATTCCCGCACAGACTCATTATTATATTTCGCTTCCGACGGACATCCGGGATTCGGAGGACTCGACATTTTCAAGGCAAAACTCAACAGCACCGGCGACTATTGGAGCATTGAGAACATGGGACTACCTCTAAACAGCACCGGTGATGATTTCGGGATCACTTTCGGAAACGGTGAAAACGGTTATTTCAGTTCCAACCGTGGTGACGCCCGCGGGAGAGACCACATCTATAGTTTCGAACTTCCCGATATACATATCACGATATCCGGCTGGGTGCTCGACAAGGATGAAGAGCCGGTCGCGAATGCAGTGATCCGGATCGTAGGCGACGACGGAAGCAACCAGAAGCAGGTGGCACGCGACGACGGATCGTTCAAATTCAATCTCGATCGCGGAGTGAGATACGTAATGAAGGCTGGTGCTCCCGGATACCTGAGCCTGAAACAGGAATTTGTCAGCGATGATGCCGAAGAAGATGCCGACTATGCCATAGATTTTTTCCTTGCGGCAATCAACAAGCCCCAGGTAGTTGAAAACATTTTCTACGATTTCGACAAAGCGACATTAAGACCGGAATCAAAAACCGCACTTGATGAAATGGCACAGATGCTCCGCGACAACCCTCACGTAACGATAGAACTCGCAGCGCACACCGACCGCAAAGGTAGCGAGGAATACAACATGCGTCTCTCGGAAAGAAGGGCTAAAAGCGTGATCGACTATCTTATCGCGGCAGGCATAGATCCCCAAAGGTTAAGTCCAAAAGGGTATGGGGAAAGTGTACCCAAGACCGTCACAAAACGCATCAACCGTGAATATCCTCAATTTCCCGAAGGAACTGTCTTGACAGAAGACTTCATCTCGACATTGGCGCCGGAAGATCAGGAGGCAGCCGACCAGATCAACCGCCGTACGGAATTCCAGGTGCTTTCACTCAATTTCGAATAATTCTTAATTTTTGCTGTCGCAAAAATCAAGATATCGCCAAATTAACAAAGTCGTTGAATGGTTTTGCGAGTGAGAAAATTCTCCTTGCCTCATCTATGAAATCCGGTGAAAAAAGTTCTTCATCCTTGACATGATGCGTCGCCACATAATCTTTAGGACGAACGAGCTCTATATATTCCCAGTCGCGAGGTATACCCTTCGGTGCCGTTTTCAGACAATTCTCCCCTACCTCCGGATAAGCCTCCACAAATTCGGGGTTCCTGACTATATCAATATATTCCTCTATGTTATCATAAATTGATTGTCTTATCGCTGCCACAGTCTTTGAAGGCAAACATACAGTCCCGGCAGCCAACAGGCAATTGCCGGGTTCAATATGAAGATAATAACCCATCCGGTTAACCTTCTTACCGTAGGGAGGATTTATAAAGATTCCGATATGGGTCTTATACGGAGTCTTATCGGTAGAGAAACGAGTGTCGCGATAAATACGGTATGTGCAATCTGCCGGTGTCAGGTATTTCGCTTCCGGATCAAATGACGCAACGGCTAATATCAATTGATTGGTCAATTCATCAATCTTTGCTTTCACCTTTAGATACTCATCCTTATGATCATTAAACCACTCCCGGTTATTATTACGGGCAAGCGATTTGAGAAATTTCAATACTTCTTTCATAAAAATTTGAATATTTGCGTAAATTATTCGTAAATTATAAATTCAAATTGTTAATCAATGTTAAATCATAAATATTTTTCATGTTATAAAGCATATTTTGAAAAATATTTTGTAATTTTGCAGTGAGTTTTTCATGGTATTAGATTTTAAGGTTAACAGAAGATTGGTTGTCGGGATGACAATCAATTTTTTTATACCCCTATATCATCAAATAAACATAAGAACATAAATAAACATAAAGACAAAAGGACATAAGATATTTTTATAAACTTATGTCCTTTTGTTCTTTTGTTTATTTTCCCTATTCCATTCTATTCCTTTGTCCTTATGTTTAATTAATGTTGGCGATGGCGCGGCGGATGCGGGCGATCACCTCCTCTTTAGGCATAAGTTCGGTGATATCAAACATGTGAGGACCGCGGCAAGCTCCAACAACTGCAAGGCGGAACGCATTCATTACATTGCCAAGATGATAACCCTTCTCTGCAATCCAGTCAAGCACAATCCTTTCTGCATTTGCTGAAGTCATATCGTCGATTCCTTCGAGAACTCCGATAAGCTCCTCCATGATTGCAGGGGTCTCGGCACTCCAACGTTTTTTCACATCCTTCTCTGCGTATGTCTCCGGTGCGCGGAAGAAGAAATCGCCTTGTGTCCAGAGATCGCCGATAAGATCCGCACGACCTTTCACCATTCCCACAGCCTTTGCCACATATTCCGGATCTGCATTTTCGATTCCGTTTTCAACAAGTATAGGCATCAGGAGCTGAGCGAGAACCGCATTGTCTGCTTTGCCGATATATTCATGATTAAACCAAATGCCCTTTTTATAATCGAACTTCGCACCGCTCTTCGAACAGTGCTCAAAAGAGAATTTGCGGATAAGATCGTCCATCGACATCATCTCGCTGTCATCGCCGGGATTCCATCCGAGCAATGCGAGGAAGTTAACGACCGCTTCCGGCAAATAACCCTTCTCACGATAGCCTGAAGAGATTTCTCCGGTCTCGGGATCTTTCCATTCAAGAAGGAACACGGGGAAACCGAGTTTATCACCGTCGCGCTTTGACAACTTGCCGTTACCCACAGGTTTCAGCAGCAAGGGTAGATGCACGAACTGGGGCATGGTGTCGGTCCATCCGAAAGCTTCATAAAGCAACACATGAAGAGGAGCGGAGGGAAGCCATTCCTCACCACGGATCACGTGGCTGACCTCCATCAGATGGTCGTCGACGATGTTGGCAAGATGATATGTAGGAAGATTGTCGGCACTTTTGTAGAGCACCTTGTCGTCAAGGATGTTACTATTGATCGTGACCTTGCCACGGATCAGATCGTTGACAACCACGTCGCGGTCAGGATCTATCTTGAAGCGCACTACATACTGAACGCCATCGGCAATCAACTTGTCGACCTCCTCTTTAGGCATTGTCAACGAGTTGCGCATGTTTCCGCGGGTATGCGCATCATACTGAAAGTTGGGAACTGACTGACGAGCCGCCTCCAGTTCTTCCGGAGTGTCGAATGCGATATAAGCCTTGCCGGCGTCGAGAAGTTTTCCTACATACTCCTTATATATATCCTTTCTCTCGCTCTGCTTGTAAGGACCGAAGTTTCCACCTTCGCGCACACCTTCATCAAAACTGATACCAAGCCAATGTAAGGCGTCGTTGATATAGTCTTCGGCACCCGGCACAAAACGTCGGCTGTCGGTGTCTTCAATACGAAGGATCATGTCGCCTCCGTTCTGGCGGGCGAAAATATAATTATATAGAGCGGTGCGCACACCGCCTATGTGAAGCGGGCCCGTCGGCGACGGGGCAAATCTTACTCTTACTTTGCGTTCCATTATGTTGTTTTGTTTTATTTTTGCTATCGCAAAAGGGTTATAGGTTATCAACTTGCGCTTGCGAAAGTTGAATTATTTGTATTTATTTTTCCAAGGAAGTATGATTTCCGGTTTCAGGAAAAGTTTGATAATGTTGTAATTGTCTACATCCATATATTCCCCTACCGTCAATCTCGCCTTCAGGTCGTCATTGTCGGGAGATGCGGAGTAAGCCACCGTGGGGAAAGGGATCATCTCCCTAATCTCCTTCATCGATGTCAACGACCCCTTTGGGATATCAAAGAAACGCGACAGGTCGGGTGCGGAAAAATATTTTTTAGCATCCAGCTTACCCCCTTTTTCATCATAGAAATCTATCTGACTGTCTTCCGCCTGAGAGTCTCCACCAACCGTGTAGACAGACATCACCACATTCCCTTTTTTTAGTGGAAGCACTTTCAATTCCAGGGTGCTTACAGGAGTGATGTGAAGCTTGAGATATCCGGGAGTGACAGCTTCAAGCCACGACAGACCTTCCATCGCGTTCGTCGCCTTGTAGACACTGTCGGCATCCCAATAATCAAGCATATCAAGACGCGTGGTCTTCTTTAAAATCTCAAGAGCCGGACTCTGCAGCTCTACAAAAAGATCGCGCACGGCAAATTTGCCGGCATTCTTTTCATCTTCTGCAGCTAAACACGGCAAGGCAACAATCATAGCTAACGCCATGATCATTGCCTTACCAAATATTGCATTGAAATTATTTCTTCTTTTTATAAAAGACCTCATAGTTCCCATTATATTCAGGTTTCTTCTCCTTTTTGCCTTTCTTCTCCTTCTTATCCCTCTTCACCTTTTTATCCTTGTCAGATTTTTTATCTTTTTCAGACTTTCCCTTTCGAGACTTAGCAGGTTTGGCATATTCCTCTTTCTCCCCTTTGCGCCTGCGCTTCTCCTGTCTGTTGCGCGCCTCTCTTGCGTAGTCCCTGTCTGTTGCTATTTCCGGACGGATCACGGTGCCGAAGAAATCCACATTCTTCAAGGCGTCTATAACCCTGTGGGCATCCCCCTTACGAACATCAAACAGTGTGTATTGCGGCAAAAGGTCGATTCTACCGATGTCCGGTTTTGAGCCGGTGATATTTCTGTTGACAAGCTCCATAAGGTTGCCGGGGAAAAATCCCTGAGCCTTTCCGACGTTGACCATCACCCGTTCATAGCCATTTTCAGCCACACGACGGTCTTTGTCATGCTTGGCATCGCCGCGATCCTTTTTCTTGTCGCGACCTTCACCCTTTTCAGGAGCATTCAAGTCGATATCCGGCATGTCCTGGTAATATTGAAGCAAGCGGTTAAACTCAAGGGAAAGCACTCGCTTCAAAAGGTCTTCTTCCGACAGCCATTCGAGCTTCTTCTTGACTCCGGGGATATACTTGTTGATCTCATCTTCGTTGACCTGAACCCTCTCAAGCCTGTCAGCAAGGTTATAAAGCTGCTTTTCAATGATGTGTTCAGGAGTAGGAACCTTCTTATATTCAAATTCCTTTCCTATTTTCTTCTCGATTTCACGAAGTTTGCCACGTTCGCGTGAATGAATGATCGCAACAGAGACGCCGGTTTTATTGGCACGTCCGGTACGCCCCGAACGGTGGGTATAGACAGCCACATCGTCCGGAAGACCATAATTTATCACGTGGGTGAGATCATCAACGTCAAGACCTCTTGCCGCAACATCCGTGGCTACAAGAAGCTGGGTGACGTGGTCGCGGAATTTCTTCATCGCAAGGTCGCGCTGAGCCTGCGAAAGATCTCCGTGAAGACAGTCGGCATTATATCCGTCGGCAATCAGTTTGTCTGCTATCTCCTGGGTCTCCTTGCGGGTGCGACAGAAAATAATACCGTATATATCGGGATTATTGTCGGCAACCCTTTTTAGGGCAAGATATTTATCGTGTGCCTTCACCATATAATATATATGGCGCACATTCTTGGCACCTTCATTTTTGTTGCCTGCCACAAATTCCACCGGATCATGCATGAAATCTTTTGCTATTCCCGCAATCTCCTTAGGCATCGTGGCGGAAAACATAAGCATCTTGCGCTGTTCGGGGACGTGGGTGAGAATCTCCTTGATATCATCGAGGAAGCCCATGTTGAGCATCTCGTCGGCTTCATCAAGAATCACTGTATGCACTCCCGAAAGATCCACCTCTCCGCGTTTTATAAGATCGATCAATCGTCCCGGAGTGGCGACAACCACCTGCACGCCTTTTCGCAACGTGCGGATCTGGCTGTCTATGCTCGAGCCGCCGTAGACAGGAAGAATCTTAAGGTTGTCGATATATTTTGAGAAGTCGGCAAGGTCACCGGCTATCTGGAGACAAAGCTCGCGTGTCGGGGCTATTATAAGTGCCTGAGGCACATTTTTATCTGCATCGATGCGTTGAAGCACCGGCAAACCGAATGCCGCGGTCTTACCTGTGCCCGTCTGGGCAAGTCCGACCACATCACCGTCTTTCTCAAGAAGATGCGGAATCACCATCTCCTGAATAGGCATCGGGGATTCAAAACCAAGTTCCCCGATAGCTTTCAGCAACCGCGGCTCTACTCCAAGATCCTCAAACGATCTTGCTACATTATTTTCGTCCATATTCTTTATTATTTTCGCAAAGCGAAAGTGTTATAAGGTTATAAAAGACATGGTTATATCTTATGTCTAAATTTTGGGCAACTCTTCATCAAGATTTAACCTTTCAGTTTTATAACCAACAACTATTGCAAATAGTTGAATTTCATGCAAAGATAGTAAATAATTCCCACCCAGCCAAACTTGCAAATCTCAATGATTTGTTGTAACTTCGTGACATGAAACGAATTTCTTTATCCTTAGCACTTTTGATGTCTGTCGCCGGAATTACAACGACAGACACTCTCGCCTGTACAAATCTTATTGCAGGCAGAAAAGCCACGACCGATGGCTCCGTGTTTATGACTTATTCCGCCGACTCCCATAACCTCTATGGAATGCTGACTCATACCCCCGCAGCAAAGCATGCCCCGGGAGCAATGAGAAAAGTTGTGGAGTGGGATACTTCCAAACCCCTCGGGGAAATCCCCCAGCCTGCCGAGACATACAACGTGATCGGCAATATCAACGAATTTCAAGTGGCTATAGGGGAAAGCACCTGGGGCGGTCATGAAGAACTGGTAGATACCACCGGCAATTCAATCATCGACTACGGATCTTTGATCCAGATAGCTCTCGAACGCTCCAAAACAGCAAGAGAAGCAATCAAAGTCATGACTGATCTTGTCGACAAATATGGCTACGCAAGCAGCGGGGAGTCTTTCTCAATTGCAGACAAGAATGAAGTCTGGGTGATGGAAATGATCGGGAAAGGCGCTGAGAAAGGTGCCGTCTGGATTGCCGTACGTATTCCTGACGACGCAATTTCCGGACACGCAAATGAGCCGCGTATCCGCAAGGTCAATCTCAAAGACAAGGAAAACGTCATGCACAGCAAAGATGTGGTGTCGTTCGCTAAAAAACGTGGCTACTTCAACGGCAAAGACGAAGACTTCTCTTTCGCCGACGCCTACTCAACTCATGACGCAGGCACCCGCAGGGGTTGCGATGGAAGAGTGTGGAGCTATTTCCGCCGATTCAACAAAGACGCCGACAGATATTACGCCTGGTGCAACTACGACAGCAACGAACCTATGCCTCTCTATGTTATCCCCGACCGCAAAGTGAGTCTCGAAGAGATCCAGGAAAGTATGCGCGATCATTTTGAAGGCACTCCATTTGAAATGACTTCAGACGTCGGTGCGGGTCCTAATCATGTGCCCTATCGTTGGAGACCCATGGAATATGAAGTGGACGGCAACACCTACACAATGGAACGCGCAATCGCCACACAACAGACCGGATGGAGTTTCGTAAGCCAGACACGTGCCGACATGCCCGACGAAGTGGGGGGAGTACTTTGGTTCGGCACAGACGACACCAATACCACGGTCTATATGCCTTTCTATTGCTGCATGACTGAAGTTCCTGCTGAACTTGCGCACGGAGATGTCAACACTTTCTCTTTTGATTCCAATTTCTGGATGACAAACTGGGTGGCAAATCAGGCTTACAACCGTTACGATCTCATGATTCCCGACATCCGCAAAGTGCAGAGTGGGCTTGAGAAGAAATTCATCTCTTCACGCCCGGAACGCGAAAAGGAATTGATAGCAATGCTCAACAGCGGGAAAAAGGATGCTCTTGTGGCAAGCGTAAACAACGAAGGGAAAGCCATAGCAAAAGAAGCGACTGACGCCTATAGGGATCTCGGGCAATATCTGTTTGTGAAATTCATGGACGGCAATATGAAAAAGACCGATGCTGACGGTAATTTCATCAAAAGCGAATACGGTCTTCCCGTATATCCGTCATTCCCCGGCTATGACAAAAAATATTACGAAAACATCGTGAAAGAAAACGGGGAACACTTCAAACTGAAAAAATAGCATAAGACCAAAAAAATAAAGCTGCATCAGCTGATGCAGCTTTATTTTTTGGCTTTTATGATTATTTAAATCGTATAAGACTTATAAGTCTTATAAATCTTATAAGTCTTATAAATCTTATAAATCTTATAAATCTTATAAATCTTATAAATCTTATAATCTTATCAAGACTCGAAATTACTGCTTATTTCTTCGCAGATAAATCTCATCTTCTCAGGGTCTGGATTTGAAATCTTGTTTTTGAAATCCATATCCCCTTCCTGTTGAATAGGAATAAGATGGATGTGGGCATGCGGCACTTCAAGACCGAGGACAGCCACCCCGACTTTTGTGCAGGGAACCGCCTTCTTAATGGCCGCAGCAACTTTCTTTGCGAAGACCATCATGCCGCCGAGAGTATCGTCGTCAAGATCGAAGATATAATCAGTCTCCTCCTTGGGAACCACAAGAGTGTGCCCCCAATTGACCGGATTGATGTCAAGGAAGGCGTAATATCTGTCGTCTTCAGCCACCTTGTATGAAGGAATCTCCCCGGCTATTATTTTAGAAAAGATAGTCATATCAGATTTCAATTTTGATCACCTCAAACTCAAGCTCACCCACAGGTGCTTTCACTTTCACCTTGTCGCCCACCTTATGGCCGAGAAGGCCCTGCGCGATAGGGGTGGTGGATGCAATCTTTCCTTCACGAAGATTAGCCTCATTTTCTGTCACGATTGTATATGCCACGGTCATACCGTTTTTCACATTCTTAATTGTGACCTTGTTAAGAAGCTGAATCACTTCCGTGTTAAGTTTGCTGTCGTCAATGATTCTCGCAGTGGCAATCAGCTCCTTGATTTTAGAAATCTTCATCTCGAGCATCCCCTGCGCCTCTTTTGCGGCATCATATTCGGCATTTTCCGAAAGGTCGCCTTTATCGCGAGCCTCGGCTATTGCCTGTTTGATCATGGGTCGCTGAGCCTCAAGTTCAGCGAGCTCCTTCATTTTTTTGTCATACCCTTCTTGGGTTAGATAAGTTGCCATAATTATTTTAAGGTGTTTAATTTATATTTTCTTATTTAAGTTTCGCAAGCTCACTTAAGGTTTGGAGGTTAAAGGGTTATATCTATAGATAATATCTAACGATGCCGGATATCTTTCCACAATTGGATATTAAACTTTTAACCTTCTAACCTCATAACCTCAACTTTCGCAAGCGAAAGTTGAATTTTCTTATTAAATGGTCTTGGGTTTGGATCAATTAGGAATTAGTTGTCGTAGCTCATGAGATCGTTGACACTTTTATGGTCCCTTAGAAAGAAGACATT
>CAJTZQ010000039.1 GCA_910583795.1 uncultured Muribaculaceae bacterium | reverse complement strand
GGTCAACCCCCTGTTCTGTGGGACTCTGGTCTAATCTCCTATGGGACTCTGGTCACCCCCCTGTCCTGTGGGACTCTGGTCTATCCTTCTATAGGATTTTTTCGGGAAATGGGAAACTGTTGAAAAAATATTGGTCGGGATAGGGGATTTCAGGGATTCTTGAATCATACTATTGAATGCACGTTCGAAGAAACGATTAATGTTGTATTTTAAATTCTAAATAAGGTATGAAAACAAGAATTTTTACATTTGTTATTATTTCTCTCCTTTTAGCAATCGGAACCGGAAGCTGTTCAAAAAATGAGATCAATCCGGAAGATTATACCACTTCTTTGCTTTCGGGAGAATATGGTAAAAATCAGTTGTGGAAACTAAATGTAACGGTCAATGGCGAACCCACCGAAGATTACGACTATGTAAGATTTGATTCCAAAATATTGAAAGATGGTGATTTCAGATTTGTGAATGTTATTCCGGGAGAGAAGAGGAAAGAATTTAAAGATATACCGCTGACCGCCACTGAAGAGGGAATGACGTTTACAATTGAATATGAAAAGAATAAGAAGCTTGTAATAATCAATGGAATTGTGGGTTTAGGAGAAATGACGGTGAATATCACTATGTGAGTTGTGAGTTATGAGATTATCGAGAACAATAAATAATTGTCTCACAACTCAAAACTCACAACTCAAAACTAATTATGAATTATGCATTACTTTAGCCAACGACCAATAGAAAACCTTCCACTGATCAAGAGAATGTCGGCTTTTGCCTTCATTCTCTTGATTTCCATTCCACTATATTCACAGACCTTGCCGGATAATAAAGAGCAATCCGACACCTTACATCATACGAAAGTGCTGAAGGAGGTGATTGTCAACGGAACCGGAGGGAAAGGCAGAGACAAGATCGGACACATGTCGATATCAGGTGCGGAGATCAACAAACGCCCTGCCTTGATGGGGAGTTATAATCTCACCACCAAGAAAGTGGATCTTCTTCAACTCTCCGGTGGCTGGAACTCAAAATAACCGGTAATCAGGAGAGGCGGCGAAGTTCGGACACGATAAGCAGAAGTTCCTCACGGATTTCCGTAGGCAACGTTATCTCCCTTACCTGAATGCTGCGCGACCATCCCGCCACGTCTTGCGGCTGCAAGGTCATGAGCACGTCGCGAAACTCTTCTATCTCCTCTGAGCTGTATTCATCAGCCTGACGACCACGGAAACGGTCGAGCTCCTCATCGTCGTAATATACAATCTCTCCTGTGAGAGGAGACAGATTCGTCTTCTCACACACGGTATGGGTGCCGCAACACACTTCAGGCTCATCGGTAGGGTTGGCGGGTGCGGACAGTTTCCCGACAGGTTCCTTCTTATCGGAAGCATTCCCCTCTTCCTCACCAACAGACTTTGCGTTTACTTCGGGATGTTTCTTGCGATAATAGAACACGTCCGTAAGATAGAGTATTATCCCTATCACTATCATCGCCGCCAATATCACCATCGCTCCTTTCATATCACCATCCGGGATTTTCTTGTTTCACAATCATTATATCGCCCTCTCTCCTGCATGTCAGACCTAATTTCGGAAGCTGATTCCAGAAATCTTCAAACGATTTGTTGACAACGTCAGGACATTTAATCCGAATTTCCGACAACCGCAAAGCCGCTATCGCAAAAGCCATAGCAATGCGGTGGTCGTCGTATGTCTCGATCACGGGACTGTCTACAGACCATGCGCCCCCTCTCCATTCGATAGTGTCGTCAGAGACATCGATAGGATAGCCCAATTTGTCAAACTCGGTCTGTATGGCGGCAAGACGGTCACACTCCTTCAGACGAAGGTTGCGCACACCGGTAAACTTGAATCTCGAAGCATTGAACACACATGCCACGGCGAAAGCAGGTGCAAGGTCAGGGTTATCGGTGAGATCCGCCTCAAGGTAATCGGGCAATTCCTCATAGCGCATAATGCGCGCCCCCTCTTCCCCAAATCTCGACACCACTCCCAATTTCTCAAAGAATTTAGCTGTAGCGGCGTCTCCTTGCAAAGATTCTTCAGGCGACACAAGACCGGCTATATTCACCTGAGTGAGTTTAAATGCCGCCGCCTCATAGAAGAATCCTGCCGCACTCCAGTCTGCCTCAACCTTAAACCCGGAAGGAGCGGTGTATGCACCCTGTTTCACTTCAACTCCGGTTTCAGAGAGACAAACCTCAATGCCGAATTTCCGCATCACTTCCGCTGTCATCTCCGCGTATGGACGCGACACCAACGGAGTGGTAAACCGCAGTCTCATACCGTTTTCCCATGTAGGAGCCACGAGCATGAGCGCGGATATGAATTGAGAACTTACATCGCCCCTTATTTCAAAATCTCCCCCTTTAAGATTTATGCCCTTCACCATATAAGGACCAGTTCCGTTTTCTCCAAGTCCATCAATCTCAGCGCCCGCTTTACGCAACACGTCAAGAAGAGGAGACATCGGACGAGAGCACAAGCGCGGGGTTCCTGTCACGAGGAAAGTCGCTCCCGGTGTAGACGCAGCCACAGCCGTTACAAAACGGAAAGCCGTGCCTGAGGCATGGATGTCAAGATTTATAGTCTCCGCCCCGAAAAGACTATCTTTATTCAAGATGGAAAGAAGTGCTTTCTGAATCACCTTGAGGTCGTCGCAATCGGTAAATTCAGGGCAATCCTTGAGGGTGCCGGCAAAGAAGGACGCCACAAGATAGCGCGCCCCGATACTTTTGGAAACAGGGAGATGTATCGCCCGCTGGGGATTATATGGAAAGAAAGGAAACATTAATTTGGAATTTTGAATGTTGAATTTTGAATGTTGAATGCTCTTTAATTTGGAATGTTGAATGATTTTGTCTTGAATTCAAAATTCAACATTCAACATTCAAAATTCTAAAGAGCAGGCAGGCATCACCATATGAGAGGAAACGATAGTCGTTGGCGAGGGCTTGCTCATAGAGGTTCTTCCAACGCGGAATGCCATTATTCTCGCCAAGAAATGACGACACGAGCAGCAGGAGTGTCGATTGCGGCTGATGGAAATTGGTCACCATCACATCCACCATTCTCCAGTTGAATCCGGGTGCTATCATTATAGCCGTCGACGCAGTGAGGGCGGTCTCACCTCTTTTTTCCAGCCAGCGGTCGATTGTTTCAAGTGCATCGACTGTGTCGATCCTCTTAGACGAAGGGTCGTAAGCGTCCCATTGATTCACGTGGAGACTTTCATCCCCGCGCGCCAACGCCGCACCTATATAAGGGAGCGATTCAAGGGTACGCACGGAAGTCGTGCCGACAGCCGCGAGCGGTTTTCCGGAACGTTTCTGGTCAATAAGCCTGCGTAGAAGCTCTCGGTTCACCGAAAAGCTCTCGGTATGCATGGGGTGGTCGCCGATATTTTCAGATTTCACCGGCTGGAATGTTCCCGCCCCGACATGGAGAGTAAGTTTACCCACGCCGATATTATGTGCCTCAAGATCTGCAAACACCTCGGGAGTGAAATGAAGTCCGGCGGTAGGAGCCGCCACAGAACCCTTGGCATCCGCGTATACCGTCTGATAGTCCGAGAGGTCGCTTTCTTCCGATTCCCTTTTAAGATATGGAGGGATAGGAATGAAGCCGGCGGCATCGACTACCGAAGCGAAAGTCACGTCGGGATTGTCCCAGGTAAATTCGATGGCATGGGCGTTTCCTCCTGTAGGATGAAGACGGCGTGCGGTGAGAGTGACGGGGACGTCTGTCCCTTCCGGTTTTATTTCGATAGACAGTGTGCCCTCTTTCCATCGTTTAAGATTGCCCACAAGGCAGCTCCATATGCATTTTCCACGAGTCTGGAATGTCAGAACGTAATCCGATGGGTCAAGAGGTTCGAGAAGGAACACTTCAATTCTTGAGCCTGTGGTTTTATAGAAAGAAATTCTGGCATTGATCACCCTTGTGTCGTTGCATACAAGAAGTGTTTCCGGAGGGAGAAGTCCGGGTAGTTCATTAAAACGGTGGTGTGAGATCACTCCGTCAGGTCGCGACAGAAGCAATTTGCATGCATCGCGTTGTTGCAAAGGATGGCGCGGAATTCGTTCGTCGGGGAGATCGTAGTCGAAATCTTCTATTTTTATATCTTTAACCATGAAAAAAGTTGCGGATTAGATTCAGATTTAAATTATTGATAATTAATAATTTGTAGACATCTGAAATAAAAAGAGAAAAATATTTTTTACAAAATTAGCAAAAAAATTTGGCAGTTATATAATTTTAGCGTAACTTTGCACTCGCAATCGGGCGATTAGCTCAGCTGGTTTAGAGCGTCTGCCTTACAAGCAGAGGGTCTGCGGTTCGAATCCGTAATCGCCCACTTCCCCGAACTTTTAAGAATATTTCGTATACAATCGGTCCATTCGTGAGAATGTGCCGATTTGCTTTTTTATGGTTCGTTGTCAGGTGTCAGTTGTGAAACAATAAAGGAGCGCTCATAGAGCGCTCCTTTATTGTTGAGATTATATGTACATGTTATATGTCGTATGGTATAGGCTACAATTTATTTTTAAACTATAAACCCTAAACCCTAAACCCTAAACCTAAACCTAAACCCCTAAACCCCTATGCCATTACGCAATGATGAGTGTGACGAGCACGTAGGTGAAGTGTGCCACGATTGCCGCTACAAGACCGCCGACAGTGTGGGCTGCGATCGCCTTAGGAGTCAGTTCACGATAACCCATAGAGTCAAGCATTGCAGTGTGGGTGCTAAGATAACCGCTCCAGCACATGCCGATCGCTGTAAACACTGCAATCGCGTTTCCATCGATCCATCCTTGCGACAAGAAATTGGGTACAAGGCTAAGCGCAGCACCTACAGCTCCAAGAGCAGTGATCGGGAACGCTATAAGATGAGGATCACCGAAACCGAACAGCCATTCAAACACGATATTCACCTTACCTGCAAGCCAGGGCAGAAGCTCGATACCCTCGTATGCAGCTCCTGTATAACCTTCCGGAGACGCACCGAAAGTGAGAATCATCACAAGTGTAGAGATAATCAGCACACCGGGAATGATGGCGATACCGACTTCCACACCCATTTTGCCACCGTCGAGCAGTGCATTTAGACTCCTGATAAAGGTTGATTTTGATTCAACTTTAGTCTCTGCTTCCTTAATTTCCTCAGCCACATGATCCACTGCGTCTTCTACGGCAAACGAAGGATACGCCTTAATGATGAAACGCTGCATCAGACGGGTTGAAACGATACATCCGCAGAATGCACCGAATAGACCTACAAGAGGCTCAACAAAATATCCTTGTCCAACCATAAACACCATAACGAGCAATCCCATACCGAACGCTGTGCCGAAATTGGTGAGTGAGATAAATTGGTATTTTTTGAAATAACTGCTGAATCGTTTGTCTTGAGAAAGAGAGATAATCGCCGGATTGTCGCTCAGGAATGTCATTGTTGCTCCAAGGGCGGCGACACCGGGAAGATTAAACAGAGGCTTCATCAACGGACGGAGAAGATTCTCAAGAAGTTTGACAACTCCAAATTCCACAAAAATACGTCCGATGGCGCCAGTCACAACGCAAATGCCCATTAAATAGAACACTGTGTTAAGAAGCAGGTCATGGGCGGTGTGCATGATTGTGTTAAGCATGTTGGGCACACCCATTATAGAACCTATATACCAGAAAAGGGCGATCACTATCACCAGACAGGGCACACCTGTCGGGATAAATCTGTAGAATGAAGATTTTTTAGTGGCTTCTGCCGGTGCAGAGGCTGTTTTTTCCATTTCCATAGAGAGAATTTTTTATTTACGTTTAAGAGAAAGAAGATTCATATACCAGGTGACACCGACATTTGCAAAGAGCGTCTTGCTTTGCATCAGGTCGGCGGAATTCGCATTATGTCCCCAGGAATAAAATCCTGTGGCATGGAAACGCAAGATATGGCGAGCATTTACAAAAGGCATGAATTCCACACCGGCTCCCACCATTTTGAGCTCAGTGCCGTTGAGAACGGTGATGTCGGCGTCTGTGCCGCTCTTGTTGACGTCATACGTACCTTTCGCGAAAACAGCCCATTTGTCGGAGGGACGGAACTTCAATTCTCCCATCACCGACATATCTTTGAAGAAGAAAGTCTGATGAGACGAGGCACGGTTCATGACATCAAGTTCCAAAGTGACCTTATCGAAAGTGAATTTATTGCCGAGCGCGAGATAGTTGATATATCTGCCCGGTGCATATTCAATAAGGTTGGCTGAATATATGGCATCGAAACATCCGTGGCTACCGTTCCACATCACGTTGTAGGAATACATGTTTCGGTTATCGCTTGTGTGGAATGGGCTCTGGCAGAACTGGAAAGTGAGTTTGTCGGCAGAAGTCACATGGTAACCTACTGAGCCGCCGATCTGATAGCAGGGTATATTGTTCCAGAATACGCCACATCCATAAAGGTCGATCGGGGCGCGATCGTATTCCCAGCCACCTATGGCAACAACCTGCTTTCCTCCTGCAATCGACCAGTTATCAATATTATAGTTCAGATAAATCCAGTCGGTGGCATCAAAATAAGTGGCATCCTTATGTGCTTTGTTGAGTCTTTGCCGCCATGAATAACTGAGATTGGAGGTGATGTTGCCGTCAAGGCGCAAGTTCAGGTATTTACCTTCAAAACCTGTGTTACCCTTCACAGTGTTGCCGTCATTCCAATTCCCTTGCCAGTCTAAGCGTGTTTCGATGCGCAGGTTAAGAATGTTCTCGTCTGTCTCATAGGTATCGGCAAACATTGTTCCACCGATTGCGCTCAGAGCCAGAGCCAAAATGAATCGCTTCATAATGAATAAGAATAATGGTAATCTTCACTGCCGCCCTTAATAAGAGACGACATGTTTCAAGATTAGAGTTAAGGTTAGACATTTAGGAGAGGGATTATGTATCAATTATCATAATGCTTATGATGATTATTACATACCGCCTCTAATTTAGCGCAAAAGTACAAAAATTAATCCAAATATTTTAAAATAGAATGGCTAAATTCGCATGATTTGCTAAATTTCTATAATTTATACGCTATGAATATAAAAGTCCTGAGAATCCGGCATGGATTGTCAGGACTTTCTTCCATTTTATATTGCTCTCAACTTTCGCTTGAAGAAGCCGGATTGTTAAGATATTCGTCGATGGCTTTGGCAGCTTTCCTGCCGGCGCCCATGGCGAGGATCACGGTTGCCGCTCCGGTGACGGCGTCACCTCCTGCAAACACGCCTTTGCGGCTCGTGCGACCGTCTTCGTCAGCCACAATACAGCCTCTGCGATTTGTTTCAAGACCCTTGGTGGTTGATTTGATCAATGGATTAGGACTGGTCCCGAGCGCCATGATGACCACGTCGCAATCTATTTCAAAATTGCTTCCTTCTTTCACCACCGGGCTGCGGCGTCCGCTTTCATCCGGTTCGCCGAGTTCCATCTCCACACATTCTATACCTTTCACCCATCCTTTCTCGTCGCCGAGAACGCGGACAGGATTGGTGAGCATCTTGAACTCTATACCTTCCTGCTTGGCGTGGTGCACTTCCTCCACACGTGCAGGAAGTTCAGCCTCGCTGCGTCGATAGACGATAACCGAATCCGCTCCAAGACGCCGTGCGGTGCGGACTGCATCCATAGCTACATTTCCACCACCTACTACCACTACTTTCTTTCCGGTATAAATAGGAGTGTCGAACGAATCGTCGTAGGCATGCATAAGGTTGGCACGGGTAAGGAATTCGTTGGCAGAGAAGACTCCGTTGAGGTTTTCCCCATCAATTCCCATAAACCTGGGGAGACCGGCACCCGATCCTACGAAAACAGCGTCATACCCCTGCTTGTCGAGAAGATCGTCGATGGTCATTGTTCTGCCCACAATCACATCTGTCTCTATTTCAACACCGAGACGACGGACCGCATCAACCTCCTTAGCCACAATCCTGTCTTTTGGGAGACGGAATTCCGGAATACCATAAACCAGCACTCCTCCAACTTCATGAAGCGCCTCAAAAATCTTGACATCATAGCCAAGCCGGGCAAGGTCGGATGCACATGCAAGACCGGCAGGACCGGAACCGACAATAGCAACCTTCTTGCCGTTGCTCTTGATTTCCGGCTTAGGAAGATTTCCGGCGTTGGCAATAGCCCAGTCACCCACAAATCTTTCAAGTTTGCCGATAGCGACAGGCTCCGATTTGATCCCCAACACACATGATCCCTCACACTGGCTCTCTTGCGGACAAACCCTGCCACACACGCTTGGGAGAGAACTGTCGGCGGCTATCGTGTCGGCGGCGCTCTTAAGATCGCCCTCCGCTATATGATGAATAAATTCCGGGATATTTATATGGACCGGACAGCTATTTACGCATCTTGGGTTCTTACAATTCAAACAGCGCGACGCCTCGAGAGCGGCTTCCTCACTGTTATATCCGTAGCACACTTCTTCAAAATTGGTTGCCCTCACCTGAGGGTCCTGTTCCCTTACAGGGACACGTGGAATTCTGTTAGCCATTGCATTTGCAGTTATGGGTTTCAGGATGAGTTTTCTTATGGTCGCGATACATGTTCTGGCGTCGCATAGCTTCGTCGAAGTCTACCTTATGACCGTCAAATTCCGGACCTTCAACACAAGTGAAGCGGGTCTGACCGTCTACTGTCACCCGGCATGCACCGCACATTCCTGTGCCATCCACCATCAAAGCATTGAGCGACACTACCGTGGGGATGCCATATTCTTTTGTGGTAAGCGCGGCAAACTTCATCATGATCATAGGCCCGATAATGACACAATGATCATATTCCTTTCCTTGGTTGTCGATAAGATCCTTCATCAATCCCGTCACCATCCCATGAAAACCTTCCGATCCGTCGTCAGTGCATAAATATACGTTGCCAACCGTTTTCATTTCGTCGACATATGTGAAAAGATCTTTTGTCTTGGCACCTATCACCACGTCTGCATCGACTCCGTGTGCTTTTAGCCATTTCACTTGCGGATAGACAGGAGCCGTACCCACACCGCCGGCGACAAACAGGATTTTCTTTTTCTTCAATTCATCTTCGGTAAGGTCAAGAAGATCAGACGGACATCCCAACGGTCCGGCAAAATCAGCGAAGGCATCCCCTTCGTTCATATCTATTATTTTTCTTGAGGAATGTCCCACCGCCTGGGTCACTATGGTCACAGTCCCTTTTTCTGAGTCATAGTCACAAATTGTGAGTGGAATGCGTTCGCCTGCCCGGTCTGTACGGACAATCACAAATTGACCCGGAAGGGCGGATGACGCCACGCGCGGTGCGTGGACTTTCATTTCCACGATGTTCGGTGCAAGTTCCCGTTTGCTGACAATTTCAAACATAAATCGTTTTTCTTATGATGGGTTAGATGAAGGTATGACCTGCAATATTGCAGTTTTGTCTCGCAAAAGTAGCAGATATTTCCCTAATTCACAAATTTTCAAACCTCTCAATGTAAAAATCTCAGTAATATTATTCACTTTTTTCGTTATATCCAATTTATAATCATTTTTTATTTGTTAAAACGCATTAATTTTATTAAGTTTGCGCTAAAATAGTAAGAAACTATTTTTAGTTATTAAACACTTATTTCGAAATACCGGAAACGACATGAAGAAACTGATTCTACTTTCAGCTCTCGCTCTCGCTATTCCAGCATGGGCAAACGGAACCGACATGATGGCTCCGACAGAGGCTAAGAAAAAAGAAGCTAAAAAAGCTGAGCCGGAAGGCTTCAAATTTACCGACATCAAGGTAAACCCCACCACGTCTGTTAAAAACCAGAATAAGTCGGGCACATGCTGGAGCTTCTCCGGCACATCTTTCCTTGAGGAAGACATCATGAAGAAAGGAGGCCCTGAACTTGACCTTTCCGAGATGTATACAGTGCGTCATTGCTATATCGACAAGGCAAAGAAGTTTATGCGCACCCAGGGAAACATTAATTTCGCACAAGGCGGCGGTTTCCCCGATGTAGTTTATGTGGCTGAAACCTATGGTATGGTTCCGGAAGAGGCTTACTCAGGTCTTAATTATGGTGAAGACAAGCACAACCATGGTGAACTAAGCGAAGCTCTCACTGCATATCTCAATGCTATCGTCAAGAATCCTAACAGGAAGCTTTCCACAGCATGGCTTGACGGATTTATCGGCATCCTGGATGCATATCTTGGTCCGGAACCCGAATCTTTCACATATAACGGCAAGACCTATACTCCCCAGACTTTTGCAAAGGAACTTGGTTTTAATGCTGATGACTATGTGATGATCACAAGCTACAATCATCATCCTTTCTACAAACCGTTTGCTATTGAAATAGCCGACAACTGGCTTTGGGCAGAGAGCATGAACGTGCCTTTGGAAGAAATGAAGGCTATCGTTGACAATGCTATCGAGAACGGCTATACTGTGGCTTGGGCTGCCGACGTTTCCGAAAAAGGATTCAAGTGGAAAGACGGTTTTGCTGTCCTCCCCGCCCCTACCGACGAAGCAGACCTTGAAGGGACAGAGCTTTCTCGTTGGGTGAAGCTTTCCGCTGCTGACAAAGAGAAAGAACGTTACGACATCAAGGGTCCTGTTAAAGAAGTGAATGTCACCCAGGAATCCCGTCAGAAGAGCTTCGACAACTTCGAGACTACCGACGACCATGGTATGGTGATCGTAGGTATTGCCGAGGATCAGAAAGGCAACCGTTTCTACAAAGTTAAAAACTCTTGGGATAAGGATCAGAAATATGGCGGCTATTTCTATGTTTCAGAGCCCTACTTCCTCGACAAGACTATCGATGTGATGGTCAACAAGAAAGCGGTTCCTACTGACATCGCCAAGAAAATCGGTCTGTAATAAATCTTCGTATCTGTATAATATATAACAAATATTATAAATTTAACGGGCGCACAAACTCTACCAGTGCGCCCGTTGTTTATAGATTATGGCACAAGTAAAAGCAAAAAAGGCGCTCGGTCAGCATTTCTTGACTGATCTGAATGTGGCGAAACGGATTGCCGCCACCATAGAGAAGGATAATCTGCCCGATGATGCAAAAATATGGAGCGATCTACCTGTTCTGGAAGTGGGACCCGGAATGGGGGTGTTGTCGCAGTTTCTCATGTCGGCAAACAGGCGTGTGAAAGCTATAGAGATTGACACGGAAAGTGTGGAATATCTTAATAAGGTCTATCCCGATCTCGAAGTCATCGAGGGTGATTTCTTGAAAATGGATCTGTCGGAAATATTCGGTGGAAAATTTGCACTCATAGGGAATTACCCATACAATATATCTTCACAGATTTTCTTTAAGGTTATCGATTACAAAGAGAGTATTCCGGTAGTGGCAGGTATGCTTCAGAAAGAAGTGGCTGAGAGGATCTGTTGCAAACCGGGGTCGAAAGTCTATGGCATACTTTCAGTGTTGCTTCAGGCATGGTATGACTGTGAGTATCTTTTCAATGTTCCGCCGGGTGTGTTTGCTCCGCCGCCAAAAGTGATGAGCGGTGTCATCAGACTCACCCGCAACAGCAGGACATCTCTCGGATGTGACGAAAAGCTGTTTAAGACTGTTGTGAAGACAGCATTCGGACAGCGCCGCAAGACACTCCGCAATTCTCTGGGTGGACTTATCCCTTCCACCTCCCCTATCATGCAAGATCCGATAATGGGTCTGCGACCGGAAAGATTAGGAGTGGAAGACTTCATACGCCTGACACTCGCCTGCTCTTTGTAATTTTGGATTTTGAATGATTCACCCAACCCTAAACCCTCACCTCAAAACTCACAACTCACAACTCACAACTCAAACCTAAATATGAAAATAACGATACTTGACGGCTACGGCTTGAATCCCGGCGATCTGAGCTGGGATTGGCTCAATAAATATGGAGAAGTTAAGATCTACGATCGCACCTCACCTTCCGAACTCATGGAAAGAGCTGCCGATGCAGATGCAATCTTCACCAATAAAGTCGTGATAAATGCTGAAACGCTCAGCTCCCTGCCCAATCTTAAATATATCGGTGTCCTTGCCACCGGCTATAATATCGTAGACGTAAAAACGGCAAAAAGATTGGGTATCACAGTCACTAATATTCCTGCATATAGCACGGATTCTGTGGCTCAGATGGTCTTCGCCATTCTACTTGCGATCACAAACCGTGTGGAACATTATGCCGTTGAAAACCGTAAGGGGCGTTGGAGCAACAATCCTGATTTCTGTTATTGGGACTCTCCTCTTATGGAACTTGCAGGGAAAACATTCGGTATAGTCGGGTTAGGGAATATAGGCAAGGCTGTGGCACGTATAGCCAATGCATTCGGCATGAAAGTTGTTGCGTTCACTTCCAAAAAACAGGAAGAACTCCCGATTGGTATTCAAAAAGTTACTCTTGATCAATTGTTTTCTGAAAGTGATGTGTTGAGCCTCCATTGCCCGCTTACTCCGGAAACAAACAACTTGGTTAATGACGAGAGATTGAATCTGATGAAACCGACAGCTATTTTGATCAATACGGGACGTGGACCCTTGATTGATGAACAGGCGGTTGCAAATGCTCTGAAAGCCGGGAAACTCGGTGCATTCGGAGCAGATGTATTGTCCTCCGAACCTCCGGCTGAAGATAACCCGTTGCTGTCGGCTCCCAATGCCTTTATCACTCCTCACATAGCCTGGGCTACTGTGGAAGCACGCCGGCGACTGATGGAAATATGCGAAGGAAATTTGGCGTCATTCGTATCAGGCACTCCCCGCAACGTAGTTTCGTAAAATATAGAATCTACAAAGACCTCATTTATCTATAAATTTGTATTCACATTGACAGAAACGGATATTAGCAATTTAAAGAGTTATTTTAAACTTGCAAAACTTAGAAACTTTTTAAATTTGTTTGTCGAAGGAATTGAGAGGATTTGTCGAGCAGATTTTTGATATTTATGAAGGAGTTATGGGGTTCCATAATGACTGAATAAATATCATAAAGATGCCGACAAAGACCTCAATGACAAGACAAAATAAATTTTAAACAGTTTCTTAATTCGGGATATAATATTTCAAAGTTCATTGAGCATGTCTTGAACGGTTCTACGTGGGAGTTTTCCATCCTGAATCATCTTGACTTGCTCTAATCCTCTGCATATACGATTGGTAAGAGAATCATCTTCTGTTATTGGTGTTATTTTAAAATTGCCGAATCTTGAAGTGAGAATTACGGAATGTCCTTTCATTGCCGCAGTTAGGAACTTCCCTGGATTAGCACGAATTTCTCTTGCAGTTACTATTTCCATATTATTCAAATTTAATATTTCTTATAAAGATAACAAATGGTATCCATATTGGTACCAATTTTAATTACTCAACTTTCGCAAGCTTCTTCAGTCAACTTTCCTGGCTCTTTCCTAATTTCATTGAAAAAATAAAAATAAGCCAATCTGTTAAATATGTGTCGTGATGGTTCTGTGCCCGAGCTTTAGCGAGGGGTGTCTGGTTACTGCGAAATATGCCTATATTAACAATAGTGGCTCCTCAACTAATGTGGGCAAGAACCACCAAAATCAGGAAAATGCACTGACCAATCCACGATTTTACAACTGAGATTTCATAACCCTTTAACCCTTTAATCCTATACTTGCAGACCCGATGTATTGGAATGGATATATTGAGAAAGTGGGTACTGGTACAGAAGATATCATAAATAAATGTCACGAGTATAGATTGAAAACTCCAGAATTTTATCAAGAAGAAGATTTTAGAGTTGTTATTTGGCGTGTAAATAATGAAGGTGATCCAAGATGTTCCAATGATGATCCAACATCGTTCCAAAGCGTTCCAACAAACGAGAAGAAACTATTGGAGGCAATAAAGGAAACTCCCTCAATTTCAAGAGCAGAACTTTCTAGACGATTAAAAATCAGTGAACGTCAAGTTAGAAAGATAACAGACCAATTACGAGAAAAAGGCATATTGATTCGTAAAGGTGGGAACTCTGGGAAATGGGTTATTAATAAGATCTAACTTAAAAAGTAGCCAAACTCTTTGCTCAAATCAAGGAACTTGCCTACCTTTGTATCAGAGTTGTTTGACAAAGCATAACGCGGAAAATTGGTGCAATCTCAAAGTCACCAAATCGTTACCAACAACTTCTACCATTCAATAGATATGTAGTGGGCATACTAAAACTAACTTAATTTTAAATCATGAAAAAGATTTTAAATGTAGCTTTCGGTGCTATTATAGCGGTATCTTTCATCGGGCTGCCTTCATGTGCTACTTCCGATAAAGGGGGTATACCCCATAAAGGCAGCAAGCAATTGAATTCCAATATCTCCCAACTTGATTCCATAAATATAGACGCAATCGACACCAGCACGCAAGGCAACTTTGTGATGTGTGGCGATTCATTATATTTCGCCGATGCGAGAAATTATGGATTGCATCTCTACAACCTGAATGGTGAATATTTAGGTAAGAAACTTAGAGAGGGGCAAGGTCCTAACGAACTGTCCAACCTGCTCTATGCAGCAAACCTTTCAAACAGCAGCGATAGCATTGTCTTGATAGACAGGTCTGTAAAGCTGTATATTTATGACACCTCAAAAGATTCTCTTATGAACCTTGGGAATGTGGATTTCGGATGGAGTGAGGAGGAACAGGATTATGATTCCCCCGGTGCTTATAATGTCATGGAGATGACCGACTTCGGCATAACATTCTTGAAAAAAGAAAATGGGAATATTGTATTCCCGGTATCCATCATTAAGAGACTTGTAGGCGATAAAGTTGATGAAGACCGGTACAAGAAAGGGCATATATTCGGGAATCTTGCGGTGAAAAACATGAAAGTAGACAGTGTGTTCGGACAGTTCCCTCCATTCATGCTTGAAAATCCTACCCCCGGTTTTGAATTCTTTGATTATGCATACGATGCAAAAAATAGAAAATATTATGTTTCATTCGCTACCGATCCAAACCTATATTGCCTGAACGATTCTGGGGAAATAGAATATAGTTTTGGCGAAGACGCGCCTGATGTGAGACGTACATATACAATAGGATATAACGATCCCTCAGAAACATTCGGGAAAGATATTCAAGACGGGCAGATCGGATGCAACACCGGTGTAATGTATGTGGCGGATAAGAATCTTGTGCTTCGGACCACATTATTGGATTTTGCATCCGGACGCGTTACGCTTCAGGGTTATCGCGACGGCAACATGATATTGGAAAAAGAGATGCCTCCTTACTTTAAACTGCTTGGGTATAGCAATGGCGAATTTATCGGATGCCGCTTCCTACCGGTGGAAATAGATGAAAACACCATCGCATTCCGTATCTACAAATTTAAAGTCAATTAGTCTTTATAATTCCATTTGTTGATGACCTTTAGGTCGAATCAACAATAATAGTAAAATAAAAATATTTCAAAACAAGAATCTCCATACCATAAGCCTTCCTATCTTCGTGAAAATTTTAAATAAAATAGGGATTATGGAATTTTAATGTTTCACTTATCATAAGGACTGACTCCTCCAAATGGACTCAGTCCTAATTTTGTCTGGCCTCAAAAATTTTTATCGGATAGCAATAATTCATTATCAATCTTTAAATAAATTATGACCCTTTGAGGTTAACATATATTTCTGTTTAGCACTTGTCGGTTTTGAAGGAATAGTCATTTCTATATAATTTAAGGACAAGAGAGGAAGTAGTATTTTACGCTTGAGTTCATATGTCTTCCCAAAATCAAGAGTAGCGTTCAAATTATTTGCACCCACCGGGCTGTCCTTCAGCAGACAAAGTAAATCTATTGTGACTTGTGAAAGCTTAAGAACATCAGGCACAAATTTTGACTTTTTCCAAACTTGAACAAACATTTGTTCAAGCATCTGTACAAGTTCCTCTTTTTTTTATAATATTACACTGATATACAATATCTTGAACTTGAACAAACGATTGTCCAAGTATTTGTTCAAGTTTATCAGGAATGTCGAGTTTACGGGTGTTTTGAGTTAATGGTAGCACACCAACAAAATCCTTATGGCATGGAATAGTCATCAAAAAATAGCTACGATCTTCATCAGTGCCGATTGAAGCCGGTTCAGAGCCATTGGCAGACAAATGTTTCTGTATAGTTGGAATACCAGTTGCGTGTCCCTCCGAAAGTCCAAGTTCTTTTAGGAAATCACCAAGACGTCGGTTACGGTACTTTCTTGTTTTCAGACGTTTTGCATCACGTATCATTTTGTCGCTAATTGATCTGTCGGGCCCGGAATGGCTAAGGATCTCAACTTTGTCCGGTTCAATTGTAATTTCCACAGGTTCACGCTCTTGATAATTACGATGATACAACGCATTGACCACTGATTCTTCAAAAGCTTGATATGGATAATTAAAAATCTTATCAGAAATTTCAGAATCAGAAGGTTTGCTAATACGTTGCTTTATGACGTTGGTCTTTAGATACGATAGCGTTTCCCTGATCATATGAGGCACCGGACCAGATATACTTGGAGCCTCTATCATAAGGTCAGGATTCTCTTCGCTTCCTTCCGGAAACAATACAATATCGACTCGCGTAACTGGGAAAACTTATCCGGATGTTCACAAAACATCATAGCTGCGACATTCTTTATCATTCTATCTTCCGAGGGACCCACAAGAAGTTCCATTGCATCCAGTGTTTCCATAAGCCTATTAGGGTCAAAAGTCTCAGTTAGCTTACTTCCGGTCTTTTTGAGATGTTCAAATACCAACACTGGAGAGATGTCATCAATGGATATCTTGGAATTTCCGCGCTCATCAAAAGGTGTGTGATCCGCCATATTGAAAAGTTCTTGAAGCAAATCTCCGGTTGCAGCAATGGTAGAAGATTTACTGCGGATATAGTATTTGGTTTCACCCTTATTCTTAGCTGTAACATTTTCCCATACGCTGTAGGGTCGATTGTTTCTTGCAGGTGCCCAAATGGCAAGAACATGCTTATTATCAACCTCAACAATTTCAGCTCGGGCTGAGTATTCTGGCTTAATTTTAGCATCAAATCCTACCATTTGCTGCATTATTTTGTCAGCTTCATTGAGATCAATGCCGCAAACAGGACGTTTTGCCACACCATTCTCGTCTTGTTCTACCCCGACAAGGATATAGCCGCCACCAAGATTCTCAAAATCATTGGCAAAGGCGCAAATGGTCCGGTAAATCCTTGATGGATTCCAGTCTTTCTTAAACTCAATGCGGTTTGATTCCACACGTCGTTTGTTCAAAAGATCTTTTATGTTGAGAATAAAGGCCATAATTATAAATTGGTGAGTTTGCTAAGATGTTTCGAAAGTAATAAAATTTTAATCTCTATTTCTTTCGAGAGTAAAATTATCAGACTACTTTTATTCGATTTATCCTTTCAATCATAACATAATTCTTTGTCTGTAAAATTAATGAAAATTTTCATACGAACATAAAATCGGATGAGTTTCGCATAAAAAATTATTGCTATCCGATAAAACCCGATTTGGGCATCTTGCCGTTGCGGCTGTCCGAAGAAAGCGTTATTTCCCCGCAACGCAGCCTCTCTTTATCTTCCCCCCGCACTCGAACGGTCAGCGTTGGCATCCATTTCCACGAGTTTATGAACTCTGCGTTTCTGTCGGCCCCATTGCAAGTTATATGACACAGAGATGCCTCCTTACTTTAAATTACTTGGCTATAGTAACGGCGAATTTATCGGATGCCGCTTCCTACCGGTGGAAATAGATGAAAACACCATCGCATTCCGTATCTACAAATTTAAAGTCGATTAATAGTTTTAGATCTAACTATATATTTTTGTAATTATTTTCACAAAACGCACTAATATATAGATAATTACATTTTTAATTACTACTTTTTCAATAGCATCCATTGACTAAATGGGTGCTATTTAATTATTTTTGCATAGGGATATCGGGATTAACCCATATCTATTGTAAATTTAACCTTTCTACTGACGGGAAGATTTTCAGCCTTAATTATGAATCTATTAAAATTTTTATCAATCCCAATTTGTATGGTTTCCACGTTGGGGATCATCGCGCAAAACCCGGTTGCCAAACCGGAATCAACCGTAATTTCCGGGAATGCCAGGTTCACCGTCCTTACCCCTGAAATGATCCGCATTGAATATAGCGACAAAGCTCAGTTCGAAGACCAGGCAACATTTGCTATAATCAATAGGGAAATGGATGAAGTACCAGATTTTTCAAAAAGCGAAGATGCTGAATTTATGTATATAAACACAGACAAACTCGCTCTGAAATACCGTAAAGGAACGGATCCGAGGATTCAGGAAGGAGTGAACAACAATCTTACCATCACCCTGAATCATAATGGCAATAAAGAAGTATGGTATCCGGGGAAGCCGGATCCTCTGAATCTTAAGGGGACATGCAGGACTCTCGACGGCAGCGATGGCGACAATAAACGTTCCCAACTTGAAAACGGAATAATATCTCGTTCGGGATGGGCGGTGATTGATGATTCATGGAATAATAGACGTCCTGACGGAAGCCGGTCATTCGCACTGACACCAAACAGTGAAGTCGGTTTTGACTGGTGGACTGAGCGTAAAGATCCTGATGCGTTAGACCTCTATTTCTTTGGATATGGTTCAGACTACAAAAAAGCTATCGGGGATTTCACAAAGATCGCGGGCAAAATTCCTTTACCCCCTGACTATGTATTCGGTTACTGGTATAGCCGCTACGCATCATACTCTGATGAAGATTATCGTCAAATCATGTCGGAACTCAACTCAAACGACATTCCGACAGATGTCTTGATTCTTGACATGGATTGGCATTGGAACGGCAACGCCGACAGCATGTCGGAAGGAATAGGGGGATGGACCGGATGGTCTTGGAACACCAATCTGCTGCCTGAGCCGGAAAAACTACTTCAGGAGATACACGACAACGGCATGAGACTGTCTCTTAACCTGCATCCTGCAGACGGAATAAATAGTCATGAATCTCCTGATTACTACAAATTTATGAAATCAGACCTTAACGGGAAGTATGATAAAGATGGTACAATCGAGTGGAGCCTTGATTATCCTGATTTCACAAAATCATTCTTCAATCGTGTCATAAGGGATCACGAGAAGGAAGGTGTAGATTTCTGGTGGCTTGATTGGCAGCAACATCTCACGAGCAAACTTACTCCTGATTTAGGTGAGACATTCTGGTGCAATCACGTATTCTTCAATGACATGAAGAAGAACCGACCTGAGCGGCGTCCGGTTATTTTCCATCGATGGGGAGGGTTAGGCAGCCATCGATACCAGATAGGCTTCTCTGGAGATGCATTGATCAACTTCCCCACCCTTGCGTTTCAACCATATTTCACTTCAACAGCTTCCAATGTGGGATATGCCTTCTGGGGACATGACCTTGGAGGACACGCTTTCACTAACGACTCTATTGTCAATGATCCTGAATTGGTGCTCAGATGGATTCAATATGGGGTTTTCTCACCCATTTTTCGAAGTCATGCCACAAAAGAAGACCGTATTGAGCGACGCATGTGGAAATTCAGCAATTTTGACAAGATGCGCGATGCCGTCAAGCTCAGATACGCCCTGTTCCCTTATATCTACACAATGGCTCGTAAGACTTACGATACCGGAATCGGAATATGCCGTCCTTTGTATTACGAATTTCCTGATGACGAGGAGGCATACAAATATGAAGGGGAATACTTCTTCGGAGATGATATCCTTGTCGCCCCGATAACGCATGCCTCTTACGATGGAAATACTGTAGAAAAAGAGATTTGGTTTCCTGCCGGCAAATGGTGGAGTGTCGCAACCGGTCAACTCATTGAAGGTCCTTGTGTGAAAAACATGAAGTTTACATTGGATGAAATCCCTTACTTCTTTAAAGCAGGGGCTGTCATACCGTTTAACCCTTCCTCCGTAAAAAGAGTTACTGAAAAACCTGACGAAATAATTTTGAATGTCGTTGCCGGAGAAAATGGCACCGGCTCTCTCTATGAAGATGCGGGCGACAATAGTGATTATTCAACTGAATTTGCCACAACTCAATTCGAGCATCAAGTGAATGGCGACACTGAGACAATCACAATTGAACCGCGTAAGGGCACAGCGACAAATCTTTTGCAAAAAAGAGCCTGGTTACTGAACATTATAGATGTCAAAGCTCCCAAACGTATAGAAATCAACGGAAAAAGATTAGATAAATCTTTATTTACTTATCTTAAATCTGATAAAGAATTAAAGATAAATTTACCTACAACAGATTGCGATAATAGAACTACGATTAAGGTTAAATACTAAATGCCAATTAGCCTATTGCGCAATAATATCTTTTTCTAAGAAACTGTTTAAATTTATTTGTCGAAGAAATTGAGAGGATTTGTCGAGCATATTTTTGATATTTATGAAAGAGTTATGGGGTTCCATAATGACTGAATAAATATCATAAAGATGCTGACAAAGACCTCCATGACAAGACAAAATAAATTTTAAACAGTTTCTCAAAACTTAACCTTCAACTTTCGATGCGAAAGTTGAAGGTTAAGTTTTGAGATTTTTAAAGAATTTATTACTTTTGTAGTATTGTGATAAAGCGTTTGGTTATATGTTTTTTTATCTGCTTTTTTGCTCTTTGCCTACAAGCTTTTGCGCAAAGGAGCAATCCGATTGATTCCCTTATGAATCAGTTGGACAGCGTTATTGCCAACCGTGAAATCTACATACAAGAAAGGGAAGCAAAAATACGCAATTTAAAATCTGAACTCGCGGCAGCCGCATCCGATTCACTAAGATACGAGATTCTCGGAAATCTGCTTGACACATACAAACCTTTTAACACTGACTCTGCCTTCTATTATAGCCTGCAAAGGGAAAGGATAGCGAAGAAGATAGGAAATCCTGTATATATTGCCAACGCAAGAATGAATCAGGCTAATGTGCTTAATGCCGTGGGAATGTATCAGGAAGCATCCTCTCTGATCAACGCCATATCATCAAAAGAACTTCCGGATTATCTCTTGCCCTATTATTTCTACATAAAGAGAACCCTGGCAGGGAATCTTGCCGAATTTTCAGCATTCTCTCCATTGCGTGCCCAATATAATGCGCTGACAAATTCCTATCGCGATTCCCTGATGAAAGTGAATGATCCGGAGTCTCTTGCTTTTGTCATCTCAAAGGCTGACCAATATAATGCTTTCGCACAATACGACAAGGCGGTTGAGACAATGACGGAATATGTCAACACACATGAATTATCGGAACATGAGAAAGCTATATGTGCCTGGACTCTCGCACAATCTTACGAGCATCTTAATGACCTACCCAAATTGAAAGAGCAATTGATTATATCTTCTATAGGGGATATGAAAGCTGCAGTGAGGGAATATGTATCATTAAGGCAACTTGCTCTCCTGCTCTATAAAGAGGGGGATCTGGAACGCGCATATAAGTTTATGAACATAGCCGTCGATGATGCCACCAAGAGCAATGCCCGTCAGAGAATTGTAGAGCTGAACGCCTCCTATCCTGAACTTACAGGTATTTATATCGATAAAATAAAAAAGCAACAGGATTCTCTTGTTCAAGCGCTTTGGGCAATAACAATATTGTCAGTGATATTGATAGGGGCATTTATCTATCTGTGGAAACAGATGAAGGTGATTTCAAAATCAAGAAAAGAACTTGCCGATGCCAACGACAGGCTTAATAATCTTAATTCAGAATTGAAGGAATCTAACGAAAAACTAAAAGAGGCAAACGAAAAACTGAATTGTGCCAACAAAGAAATCACGGAAGCGTCCCGACAGAAGGATAATCTCAACAGCCAGTTGCGCCAGTCTAATGATAAATTGTCGTCTGCCAATAAGGAAATTGCAGAAAATTCTCATTTGAAAGAGATTTATATCGGCAGATACATGGATCAATGCCTGTCGTATATAGACAGTCTTGACACTTACCGAAAGACTCTCCTAAAACTTGCATCGGCAGGAAAACTTGGGGATATCAAGGATAAACTTAAGTCGACCGAAATTGTAGATGAGCGTTTGCGAGACTTTTACGACACTTTCGACTCAACATTCCTGAAACTGTTCCCGACATTTGTCGAAGACTTCAATAATCTGCTACTCCCCGAAGAGTCGATAATACCTAAAAAGAAAGGGACACTCAATACTGAGTTGAGAATTTTCGCGCTTATAAGGCTCGGTATATCCGACAGCGACAAGATTGCTAAATTCCTGCGTTACTCTCTAACCACAATCTACAACTATCGTACGAAAGTGAGAAATAAAGCAAAAGGAGACCGTGCAAAGCTTGAGTCGGAAGTGATGAAGATCGGTCTTGCCGACAATTCCGGAAATGGTAACTAAGACGCTGTAACGGCGTCTTTTTTATGCAGGCATATTCGTAAAAAATCAGATAATAGCCCTTATCCAACTATTTTCCACTCCACTGAAACTACATAAAAAGCATCCGGCTCCATCGACACATCACTTATTATCAACAATATACAATTAAACAGAGGGTCTATTACACTACTTTTTAAATCACAGGCGTTGACCAACGGGATTTCATTATATAATTTTGCTTCAAAGATTCTATGTTAACAATTTAATATTATGAAACCCCTAAAACAATCATGGAAACTATTCCTTCTGTTGGGCGCTCTGCTGACATGTAGTCAGTTTGCGATGGCACAACAGATAAGTGTGTCGGGTACAGTAACAGACCCGACGGGAGAACCTATTATCGGCGCCACTGTGATGGCGCAGGGAACGGCTAACGGAACCGTCACTGACTATGAGGGCAACTATACTATTAAAGCCGACGCCCTCGGCACCCTTCGATTCTCATACGTGGGATATGAGACACAGACCATAGCCATCGAACAACGCACCGTAATCAACGTGACCATGCAGGAAAACACTTCATTGCTCGATGAACTGGTTGTGATCGGTTATGGAACCCTCAAGAAGAGCGACCTTACAGGTGCTGTAGGGTCTATCGGAGGTAAAGACATCAAGGATGTCCCGGTCAACAATGTCGGACAGGCACTTCAGGGTAAAATTGCAGGTGTGAATATCGTCGGCGGAGAAAAACCGGGCGATAACGTCACCATCAAGGTGCGTGGACTCGGTTCAATCAACAACTCCGATCCTCTTATAGTGATCGACGGAGTGCCGACAGATCTCGGACTTAACGCCCTCAACCCTCAGGATATCGAGCGTCTTGATGTGCTTAAAGATGCATCAGCTACCGCAATCTATGGTTCCCGAGGAGCCAACGGCGTGGTGATGATCACAACTCGTAAAGGTGTGGCAGGAACAGCGCGTCTCACAGTAGCGGCAAACGCTGCGTTTTCAAACGTATCTAAGAAAATGAATCTTCTTGACGCTGCAGGATATGCATCTCTCAGCAATGACATGCTTTCTCAGGCAGGTCACAACACCAATCCGGAATGGGCGGATCCCTCTTCCCTGACCACTTCCACAAACTGGGTCGACGAGTTACTTCAGACCGGTGTTATGCAGAACTACAACGTAAGCTATTCGGGAGGAAACGATAAATCCCACTACTATTTCTCCGCAGGCTTTCTCAACCAGACAGGCGTAGTGAAACATGTAAACTATCGTCGTTTCACTTTCCAGGCTAACAATGATGTGAAACTGAAAAGCTGGCTCAAACTTTCAAGCAATATCCTTTTCAGTGCCGACATCAAAAAGAACGGTGCCTATAGCATGTGGGACGCCATGAGAGCGTTGCCTACATTCCCGGTCAAAGAAAAAGATGGAGAATGGAGCGGACCTTCAGGCAACTCTGAATGGTATGGCAGCGTACGCAACCCGGTTGGCTCCAACGACGTGTATCGCAGCGCAACAAATGGATATAATTTCCTTGCAAATATTGCCGGTGATTTTATTCTTGTGCCGGAATGGCTGCAATTCCGTTCACTATTCGGGTTCGACGGTAAATTTTGGTTTGACGACAGTTTTTCTCCGAAATATAACTGGAAACCGACCCCTGTAGAGGAAAGTTCACAATACCAGTCATCCAACAGAAACTTTACTTATCTTTGGGATAACTACTTCACCTTTGACCATACCTTCGGCAAAAACCAGATAAACGTGATGGCAGGTATGTCGGCTCAATGGAACCATGCCTATTGGATGAACGGACAGATGAACGGATTTCTTTTTGACACCGTGCATCAGCTGACTAATGGTGAAAAAATCTACAATCTTGACGGTTCACAGAGCGAATGGGCGCTCCTTTCATACATGGCACGCGCAAACTATACGTTTGACGACCGCTATCTTCTCACAGCCACCATCCGCCGCGACGGCTCAAGCCGCTTCGGAAAGTCAAACCGCTGGGGCACTTTCCCTTCAATGTCGGCTGCTTGGAAAATATCTTCTGAAGATTTCTTCCCGAAAGACAAGGCAATCAATGATCTTAAGCTGCGTCTCGGATGGGGTAAGACGGGTAGCCAGGCATCTGTAGGAAACTATGACCACATCCAGACTCTCGTGACTCTACTATACCCTTTCGGCACAACCCTCGACAATGCACAGCAATCTGCACTCTATTCTCAGGTGCTCGCCAATTCCGCTATCCATTGGGAAGAAATCGAGCAGTTTAATGCCGGAGTGGATCTATCTTTCTTCAATTCCCGACTTAACGTGAGCCTTGACGGATATATCAAAAACACCAACCACATGCTCGTAAAGGCGGCATTCCCGATCACTACAGGTTTTGAGGATACTTTTGATACTTATACAAACGCAGGAAAGGTGCGCAACATAGGATGGGAACTTTCAGCAAGCTCAGTCAATCTTACCGGTGAATTAGGATGGGAGACAGATCTTAACCTTACATATAACAAAAACAAGATCAAAGATCTCAACAGCGACACTCCGCTTTGGAGAAACCAGTTCGGTGGTGCGTATGCCACAATGCTTGCCGCCGATTATCCTATCAACGTGTTCTACGGATATGTGTCAGACGGTATCTTCCAGACTGCCGAAGAGGTGAAGACGCATGCATCTCAGCCGGGAGCCGAACCGGGCGACATACGGTTCCGCGACCTCAACAACGATGGCGTCATCAATGAATCTGACCGTACTGTAATTGGCAATCCTAACCCGACATGGCTCTATTCTATGAACAACCGATTCACATATAAGGGATTTGAATTGTCGATCTATCTTCAGGGAGTGGCAGGCAACAAGATATACAACCGTACCCGCTCGGTGATGGAAAGCATGTCGGCTGCCTATAATCAGGCTGCTTCCACTGCCCACCGTTGGCATGGAGAAGGCACATCCTATTCAATGCCCCGCGCCGTGTGGGCGGACCCAAACGGCAATAACCGTATCAGCGACCGATGGGTTGAAAACGGCGCCTATCTGCGTTTGAAAAACATTACACTCGCATATAATCTCCCCGACAGCTGGCTTAAGAAAATAAGCTTCGAGAGTGCAAGAATACTCGTATCTTGCGAGAATGTTGCAACAATCACCGGTTATAAAGGACTTGATCCAGAAGTAGGAATCGATGGTATCGATTATTCAAGCTTCCCACCTTCAAGAATCTTTAATGTCGGACTTTCTGTTAATTTCTAATTCTTTGTCATCTATGAAAAAGTTCATATATAGTGTGGCTGCCCTGCTTGTGGGCATGACTTTCACTTCTTGCGAGGATTTCCTCGACAAGACACCTTTCGACAGGGTCGATCCTCAGACCAATGTCACTGATGAGGTAGCCGTGGCGCTCGCGAATGCTTGCTACATACCTCTCAGATCATCAAACCTATATAACCAGAGAATCTGGAGTCTCGACATTGTGGCAGGCAACTCCAACGTAGGCGCAGGTGGCGGCGACGATGGCATCGAGACTATTCAGTGTGCCAATTTCACCACACTCAGCGACAATGCAATGGCTCTATACATGTGGCGTTCACCCTGGATTGGAATCGCCCAGTGCAATAATCTTCTCGATGCACTCAAGAAAGAAAATTCTGTGAGTGAAGAGATAGCTGCGCGTTCAGAGGGAGAGGCACTGTTCTTACGTGCACATTACTACTATCTTCTCGCACGTCTGTACGGCGGGGTGCCTCTCCGTCTGGAGCCATACGACCCTGACAAATCAAGTGCTATAGCCCGCGCCTCTCTCGACGAAACATATCAACAGATAATAGAAGACTGCTCACGGGCAGCCCAGCTTCTGCCTGAAAAAGCAGATTATAATTCCCATGAGGTGGGAAGGGCTTGTAAAGATGCCGCACTTTATATGCTTGCAGACATCTATCTGACGCTTGCGCCTTCAAATCCCGCACTATATCAGGATGTGGTAGACATATGCGATGAAATCACTGCTATGGGTTATAACCTTGCTTCGTGCGCATATGCAGACAATTTCAACTGTCCGGTGAGAAACGGTGCGGAGTCAATATTCGAGATTCAATATTCCGGAAGCACGGAATCAGATTTCTGGGGTAATACTCCCTACGCTTCCTGGCTTTCCACCTTCATGGGTCCACGCGGCTCAAATATGGTGGCAGGCGGATGGGGATGGAACCAGCCTACTCAAGAATTTATCGACCAATATGAGGAAGGTGACATACGTAAACCTATCTCAGTGTTCTACGACGGTTGTCCTGACTGGGAAGGTATGCCCTACCGCACTTCTTATTCCAACACCGGATATAACGTGCGTAAATTCCTCGTGTCGAAAGAAATTTCTCCCGAGACCAACACATCTCCGGCAAACTTCATTGTCTATCGCTATGCCGGTGTGTTGCTTATGCAGGCTGAGGCTCTCAATGAGCTGGGCATGACCTCGAGTGCCGCCGCCCCTGTGAATGAGGTGCGCAAGCGCGCCGGACTCTCTCCACTATCCACTTCTCTTTCCAAGGAGAAAATGCGCGAGGCTATTATTCACGAACGTCGCATGGAACTTGCTTTTGAAGGACACCGCTGGTTTGACATGATTCGCATCGACAATGGACAATATGCAATCAACTTCCTCCATTCAATCGGTAAGACTAATGTAAATAAAGACCGCTTGCTGTTCCCCATCCCGCAGACAGAGATGGATGCAAACCCTCTCATGACCCAGAATCCGGGTTATTAATCACCTTTAAGATTTAATAATTATGAAATTAAAATATTATCAACTCGCAATTGCATCGGCGCTTCTTCTGACAGCGTCGGCATGTGGCGACAACGATTATACTCAGCTTGACAAGGGGATGACAGAGCTGGAAATCTCCGCAAGCACTTCCGACATTGTGCTTGATGAATCCAACCATGGAATCGAAGCCATGGCATTGAAATGGACCACAGGCAACAACTATGGATCGGGCAACGCAATTTCATATACACTTGAACTTGCGGAAACCGGCACAGATTTTGCTAATCCATACGTGGCTGTCAACAACCGTAGCCAGGTTTATTCCTGGAATCCTTCTGTGGAGGAACTTAACAATGTGATAAGAAATCATTTCGGTATTGAAGCAGGTAGCGGAATATCGCTTGATGCGAAAGTGACAGCATCTGTTGCCGGATATGAGGAGAAACAGACTTCTGTGGCGACTTTCACAGCTGTACCATATCAACCCGTCACCCCCACACTTTATATCATAGGTGATGCGGCTCCGAATGGCTGGAGTGCAGACAACGCTTCAGAAATGCAACGCACGGATAACGGCAAGTTTACATGGACAGGAAACCTCTCGGAAGGTGATTTCAAATTTATAGTAAATTTAGGGAATTTTATACCTTCTTATAATAATAATGGTTCCGGAGGTCTCGTTTATCGTACAAACGATGATGAGCCTGATGAAAAATTCCATATCGATGAGGCACATACCTATAAGGTAGATGTAAACCTGCTTGCATTGACTGTGGATATCACCAAAGTTGAGGGTATCGCTCCGGCATACGACAATATTTTCTTTGTCGGCAACGAGACTGATTGGGGATTCCGCCGGATGTCGCAAGATCCTCTTGATCCTTTCCTGTTCCGCCTTGGTATTTTCTTTGAAAAAGGTGGGGAATTCAAATTTGGCACTTCCGACGGCTCATGGGAAAACATGTATAAGGCAACCTCTGCAAACGCTCCTTATACCCAGCAATCAGTAGAATTTATAAAAGGATATGACCCTGACAACAAATGGTTTCTGACCGACTCTGAAACTAATCTTGCTTATAAGATATGTCTTGATATACGTAGTGGTGCGGAACGCATGATAATGCGGCAATTCACCCGTTATACGGAAATGTATCTTGTGGGCGACGCCACTCCCAACGGTTGTGATCTCGGTAATGCCACTCCAATGACTCAAGACGCCACCGACCCCGACATCTTTACTTGGAGCGGACATCTCAACTCCGGAGAACTTAAATTTTCTGCCGACAAACAGGATGACTGGAACGGAGCCTGGTTTATGGCAACTTCCGAAGGTGAAGCTCCCACGGGTGAAGTGCAGAAAGTGATCTTTATCAATAAGAGCGACAATGCCTGCCAGGAAGAATATAAGGATATATCAACAGGCGGTGTTGACCTCAAATGGAAAGTGACTGAAGCCGGTGATTATACTATTATTCTCAACCAGCTGCTTGAAGAAGTGACTATACGTAAGAACTGAATTCTATAGAAGGTGTGGCGATGCTGAAATCTATCGCTGGACTAAAGCGCAACCTTTTACGCAGCCCGGTGAGGTAGCAGGCAGCCACACCTTCCGCATTTTAACTCTCTCATATTAATATTACTCTCTCTGAGTATGTTTACTTTTGACTTATGTTAAGATTTAGAGAATATTTTCGAGTCAATTTTTAGATTGAGTGAAGGAGTTATGGGGTTCCATAACAACTGAACGAAAGCTTAAAATTGACCGGAAAGAGCTATAAAGATTTCATAAAGTTAAAAGTAAACATACTCTAAGTTAAAATCTCTCTAAAATGAACAAAATGAACTTATTATTTGCGGGTATATTGGCAATGGGGGCTGCTTGCGGCTCTTCAGGAAATGACGAGCCCGCACCAAATCCCAATCCAGGTCCTTCCGGCGGTGAGGAAAACAGTGTGACTGACGTCATCACTGTGAAATCGAACCTTATGGTTGATCTTTCAACCGATAAGGCATGCTATGCACCCGGTTCTGTGGTGAAATTCTCTGCTTCTGAAGTGCCGGCAAACGCCACTGTCCGCTATCGTCGCGGCTCTGAAATTATCAAGGAGGAACCGATGACATCCAAGACCTGGAACTGGACTCCTTCAGCCACAGATTTCCAGGGATATCTGGTGGAAATCTATCAACCCGGTCAGAATGAAAAAGAGGAAGTGGTGGTAGGCACTATTGCCGTTGACGTTTCGAGCGACTGGACTAAATTCCCTCGCTATGGGTTTGTCGCCACATTCGACGCCTCAAAACTTGCCGACGGCGTGATCGAGGAGGAGATGAACTACCTCAACCGTTGTCACATCAACGGCGTGCAATTTCAGGATTGGCATTATAAACATCACTGGCCTCTCCCCGGCACTCCCGGAAATATACTTGAGTCGTACACCGATATTGCCAACCGTACCCTTTCTGCAAATGTAGTAAGAAAATATATCGATGTGCAACACTCTTTGGGAATGAAGTCGATATTCTACAACCTGTGCTTCGGGGCTCTTGATGATGCAGCATCCGACGGCGTTAAGGAGGAATGGTATGCCTTTAAAAATGACCGTCGCGGAGACAAGGATATGCATAATCTACCTTCAAGCTGGAAGAGCAGCATCTATGTGCTCGATCCGGGTAATGAAGAATGGCAGGCTTATCTGGGCGACCGTAACGAGGAGGTCTATTCTTCGTTTGATTTCGACGGTTATCAGATAGATCAGCTTGGCAACCGTGGTGATCTTTACGATTATTACGGCAACAAAATCAATCTTCCCAAAGGGTATGCCTCCTTTATCGGGGCTATGAAAGACCGTCACCCTTCCAAGCGTTTGATCATGAATGCAGTGAGCAGTTTCGGGGCCTCACAGATTGCCGGGTCTGGAAAGGTGGATTTCTGTTATAACGAGGTCTGGGGCGATGAGGCTGATTTTTCTCATCTTCATTCTATCATAAAGGCAAATGATTCCTATAGCGGGGACAATCTGCGCACAGTATTTGCCGCCTATATGAATTATGACAAAGCTGACCGCACCACCGGAGAATTCAACACTCCGGGAATCTTGATGGCTGATGCCGTGATGATGGCTCTCGGTGGTTCTCACCTTGAACTTGGCGACCACATGCTCTCACGCGAATATTTCCCGGCTTCCCCTCTTTCAATGTCTGACGAATTGCGCACTGCGATGATCCGTTACTATGATTTTATGACCGCATACCAGAATCTTTTGCGTGGCACATCCACCGCATCGGAGTTTGAGGCGGATCTTGCGTGCACTGACGCTACAAAACGGATCAATGTGAATGTATGGCCTCCTCAGAAGGGAGGATTGACCACATATTCCAAGAATGTTGAAGGTAAAAAGGTGATACATCTCCTCAACTTCCGCAATATTGACAACCTCAGCTGGAGAGACCTTGACGGGGAACGTCCGGCGCCACGTCTCACTCTGAACACTCCCCTTTCCTTAAGCTGTAATGAAAAAGTGACAAAAGTATGGACAGCTTCTCCCGATAATCATGGAGGAGCGGTTCAGGAGCTTCCCTTCACTCAGAAAGATGGTAAATTGACTTTTACTCTTCCTTCGCTGAAATATTGGTCAATGATTGTGATTGAATAAGTTTGATCAAAGATATATAATCTGACATTATGCATATAGACAGAATTTTACCCGCGTTCCTTCTTGCAGGATTCGCTTTCGTTGCAAATGCCGAGGTGGTGAAGTCTCCTGACGGCAAAGTGGCGGTTGACTTCGATGTCAAAAACGGTGTGCCGACATATTCCATGACCTTCGACGGCAAGACTGTGATCAAACCCTCTGCTCTTGGTCTTGAACTTGTTGATGCCCCTAACCTTATAGACGGGTTCCGTCTAAAGGATACCAAGACTTCTGAATTCGACGAGACGTGGCAACCTGTATGGGGAGAGACACGCGACATCCGCAATCACTACAATGAATTGCTCGCATGTCTTGAACAACCGGAAACAGGAAGATTGATGAACATCCGTTTCCGCGTATATGATGATGGAATGGGCTTCCGCTATGAATTTCCTTTGCAAGATAATCTTACCTATTTCGTAGTGAAGGAAGAACATTCACAGTTTGCCATGGACGGTGACCACACTGCATGGTGGATTGCCGGAGACTACGACACTCAGGAATACGACTACACTGAAAGTAAACTGTCTGAGATCAGGTATAAAATGGCTGAGGCAATAACCAGCAATGCTTCCCAGACACAGTTCTCCCCTACCGGAGTTCAGACTTCTCTACAAATGAAGACCGACAATGGTCTGTATATCAACATTCATGAGGCTGCTTTGGTGGATTACTCTTGTATGCACCTCAATCTTGACGATAAGAACATGGTCTTTGAGTCATGGCTCACTCCAGATGCTCAGGGAAATAAAGGACATCTCCAGGCTCCTACCCATTCTCCGTGGCGCACGGTGATGGTGAGTGACGATGCACGCGACATGCTTTCTTCAAACCTCATATTGAACCTCAACGATCCATGTGCATACGAAGATACTTCATGGATCAAACCGGTGAAATATGTCGGAGTGTGGTGGGAAATGATCGGAGGTGGCAAGCAATGGTCTTACACCTATGACCTCCCATCTGTGAAACTTGAGACCCTTGACTATTCGAAGACAAAACCTCACGGCCAACATCCCGCCAATAATGAGAATGTGAAGAAATATATCGATTTCGCGGCGGAACACGGTTTCGATCAGGTGCTTGTGGAAGGTTGGAATATCGGCTGGGAAGACTGGTTCGGTAAGTCCAAGGATTATGTATTCGATTTCCAGACCCCCTATCCTGATTTCGATATCAAGATGCTCAACGATTACGCTCATTCAAAAGGAGTGAAACTGATGATGCATCATGAAACTTCCGGTTCTATCCGTAACTATGAACGCCACATGGAAGCTGCCTACAATCTGATGAACAAGTATGGGTATAACTCCGTGAAAAGTGGATATGTCGGCAACATGATTCCCCGTGGCGAGCACCATTATGGTCAGTGGCTCAACAACCATTACTTATATGCAGTGAAAGAGGCTGCAAAGCATAAGATTATGGTGAATGCCCATGAAGCGGTGCGTCCCACCGGACTGTGCCGCACTTATCCCAATCTCATAGGTAATGAAAGTGCACGCGGCACGGAATATGAGTCTTTTGCAGGTAACAAACCTTCTCATACCACCGTACTTCCCTTCACGCGTCTGCAGGGTGGTCCGATGGATTATACTCCGGGTATTTTTGAGATGGATATGAAGAAGGTGAACCCCAATAGCCAGGGTCATGTCAACAGTACTCTTGCGCGTCAGCTTGCCCTTTACGTAACGATGTACAGTCCTCTTCAGATGGCTGCCGATGTTCCTGAGGTTTATAACCGTTTTATGGATGCGTTCCAGTTTATAAAGGATGTTCCGGTAGACTGGGACGACAGCCACTATCTTGAGGCTGAACCGGGACAATATATCGTTGCAGCCCGCAAGGCTAAAGGAGGAGACGACTGGTATATAGGATGTACTTCAGGAGAAAACGGACACGTTTCCGATCTTTCTCTCGATTTCCTGGATCCCGGTAAAAAATATGAGGCAACCATATATGCCGATGCTCCCGACGCGCATTATCTCACCAATCCGCAGGCATATAAGATCAGCAAAAAGAAAGTGACATCCAAGACTCGTCTCAAATTGAAAGCGGCACCCGGCGGCGGTTTCGCCATCTCCATAAAGCCTCTCGATTAAAAAACAACAAGGTAAAAGATAGGTTATTTAGGTTCACAATAGGCTAATAGCGAATGGCGGCAAGGATTAATTCCCGGCCGCCATTCTTTATTTTATCCATTTTCAAATTTACATAACCTATTGATAATCCATTATCATATCGATGTCAGAATCGTGCGCGAAGTCAAAATCAGAAAGCATCCAAGTCGCGGAGCTGTTCAGTTCAAAAGTGAAGCTTTTGCCGATACTCTAATCATAAAAACCACCAAAATCACTGCGTCGTGGTGGTTCTGTGCCCAAGCTTTAGCGAGGGAGCGTGTCTGCTTATAACGTAATATCCCTCTATTAGCAATGATGACTTCCCAACTAAAGTGGGTAAGAACCTCTTTTGCCGACCCATCAAAATTTCAAAATAAGAATCCCAATCCCCTAAGCCTTCTTATCTTCGTGGAAATTTTAAATACGAAATTATGGAATTTGAAAGTTTCACTTATCAAGGTAAGGACGGTCAGACTTATCTCAGACGCTGGCAGGCGTTCTATCCCGATATTATCCCTCCCGGAAACCGCGACATCACGAGCACATTCTTGCTGACTACATGCCCGTTACCTGTATAGCTCCTGTTGTCTGACGACATCAGTCCTCCCATGGAATTGAACTTGTTCATCGCTATACCGGTCTTCCTTCCCAATCCGTCACGCGTTACAGCCATCATTATAGTGCTTGTCCTGATTCCGGTCATTTTCAATAGTTTTCAAGATACTCCTGCCAACTA
>CAJTZQ010000038.1 GCA_910583795.1 uncultured Muribaculaceae bacterium | reverse complement strand
CAACTCACAACTCTATATAAAGGTAAAGGCATCCGGATTTTCCGGATGCCTTTACCTTTATATAGGGTTGCCGTTTTATTAGAAATCGGCGCCGAAGGTGATCATGAAAACGCCTTTGTTTGTTTTGGCTACTTCACGCAGTTCGTAGTTGTCGGGACTCACTTCATAATTCTGAAGAAATTTAGTGCCGACACAGGCGTTGTAGGCGATACCGAGATTGAAACCGGATGCTTTGCCGAAGCGCACACCGACAGAGGGCATGAAATAAACACCGTTCTTACCTTTCGCGTATAACTCGTCATTATATCTATAATCTAACTCGCCATTATATCTATAATAAGCAATACTTCCGTCATCCACATTATGTACAATCTGATAACCAATTTTTACATCTACAAAGGGTGTGATCTTCCGATCAATATCAAGAGTCCACCTTACGTCGGCATAAAACGGGAAGTGTAAAGGGATTGCATCACGGTTACGTTCGGAGTAATAGTCATCATGGGTGGTGGCGCCTATAAGGGCGGCATACCCTCCAAAACCGATTCCCGCGAACAGATAGTTGGTTATTTGATATCCTCCGGTGACGTTCAGTCCGAAAGCAAGGTCGTTCTTGACGTTTGTCACATCGTAAGTAGGGAAATCAATCCCGCCACCGAACTGGGTGCCTCCGAAAATATCGATAAAACCCCTGAATCCTTGTGCATATGCGGCAAAAGGCATTGCCAGTATAGCTATTATCAGAAATATCTTTTTCATATACTTGTTTCTATAATTGTTGGTAAAATTGAAATAGAGGCACGCAAATTATTTGCGGCGAATGGCTTTTGAACGGGTCTGTCCTGTCCACTCGTCATAGATCCAGAGCTTCAAGGCGGAATCGTATCTTATATAAGACGCAACATCGATAGCAACAAACCCATGGTTTACTCTTGTCACATTGTTTCCTGAATGAACGTTTTCAGCCCTTATTATCAATCTGTCGTTATATGTAAACGGGTCAATCATCGCCTCCTTGTCAAGAGTCCATATATAGACGCTGTCGGATGCCGTAAGGTAGGCGTCTTTGCCGTCGGGCAAGAAAAGTTTGGTGCCTTCCGGTTCGCTTTCGGAAGGTTTGAAAGTTATTTTGAGCTGATTGTCTCCGGCAGCCCAAAGAGCGTTTTTTTCATAAAGGTATATCGGATAGTCCTTGTGAGAAAGTTCTGGGTTGGAATCCACTATGTCGTAAAGATCGAATGTGAAATATCCATTTTCCTCTCTCCCTTCCATTTCGAAGTAATCGTTCGTATATATTCTCGAGACCGCTGAATCAATGCTTCCGACAGTGAGGTTTTCGACAGTGAAGTCGATATTGCCATACAGGGTCATGATGGGATTGTTCATCCAGTCGTTCCAATACCATTTTCCATTGTCGGGATTATAGCGGACCGAGGAGCCTTCATAACGGAGGGATATGATTATATAGCCTCTTGCAGTGACTGTATCTCCTCCGCGCTGATATGTGCTTTCAGCTGTGGCGATAAGACGGTCGTAATCCCATAATTGAGAGTCTGTCCATTTCTCTTTGCTGACAGTCCATGTGAATGTAGGGTTGTCGGCAGTGACATTATACACCTGTCCGTCGGGCATAGTGAACTTAGCCTCTTTCTCTTCAGGGCAGGATGGCAGGAACGTGAATTCGATCTCGTTATATCCTCCTGACCATAATACGTTATCGCTCTCAAGGTCGATGTTGATGACTCCCATCCAGTCCTCATTCCCGTCCCATTCGTTGTTTCGGTAGTAGTCGATAGAAATTTTGTCTTGCCTTGGATAGTCGTGCCACTCCTCATAGAAACTGCCGTCGTATTTCGCGGAACGGGCACTGTCGGGAGATCCGACAGTCAGGTTTATGGCTTTGAAATTGACGTTTGCAGTCTTGTTTACATCAAATTTAAAATCCTTTTCTTCTGTACATCCTATAATTATCATGAATGCGGCAAGAAGAGTGAATATATGAAGTTTTCTCATTGTTTCAATTGTTTATTAAAGTATCGCAATCTTGTTGGTTAGAAATCGAAACCGAAGTTGAGCATCAGCACGCCGCCTGTTGAATTGCCGAGATCCATTACTTCTTCATAAGATTTATAATTGCCGTTGAAGTCTGTTTCGTAGCTTTCAAATCTGGCGTTCATCTTCTTGCGGAACATCAGATTGTAAGACAAACCGATATTGAACCCCACTTTATTCCTTATTGTGGTGCGCATACCGATTGTAGGCATCAATAAGAATCCGCCGGTGTTTTTGTCGTAGACGTAAAGGGAACAGTTGTTTCCTGAAGAGTAGAACATATCATCGTCGGTATCAAAAGCGAAACTGAGCATGTATCCCAATTTAAGATCTACAAACGGTGCGGTCTTCTTTTCGAGACCGAAATCCCATCTCACATCGGCATAAATCGGAACATTCAATGTGGAGAAGCAATATTCCGTATAGCTATCGCCATAATATGATTCATTTTCAACGCCATAAAGCATTGACGCATGCATACCGAAACCGAGACCGGCGAAGAGGTTCCGATTGATCTGGTAGCCGTGCGTCATGTTCCATCCGAACACAATGGGACTGCCGATGTCTGTCACCGCGCAGTCGCCGGCATACACGTTGACTTTGCCGCCGAATCCTACACCTCCGGTGAATTCAAAGAAACCGCGATAGCCGCTTGTCGTGCCGCCCCACCCGTGACCGAGTTTCACGAACATTTCCGGTTTGATACTTTTTTCTATAGGCTTGTAGCCAAGATAAGTGAACCTGATTTTCTTAGCCGGCGAAGGTAGCTCGATGCGGAATTTTCCGTCGATGTCGGTGGTTGTGGTTTCCGTACGTCCCACGATTTCCACGCGAACGCCGGGCACAGGTTCGTTTTTACTGTCGACCACGGTTCCTGTCACAATCTCTTGAGCCATGATGTCTGACAGCCAAAGAATGCAAAAGCATACAGCAATTAGTGCTCTTTTCATATTTGTCAGTATTGTAATGAATTATGGATAATCTGCGTCGGTCATGAGCAATCCGGCAGATTGAAAGAATCATGATGTTTTCCGGTTTAATTCAGTAAAAGCTGACGGATGATCCGGATAAATAAGAATAATTTTAGACAAAATTAAACATTTTTTATTATTTTGCAAAATAATAATGTATGGATTAGAGGGATATGATTATATTTATGGGAAACATACTTGTCGTTACTTCGAAAAATATGGAAAATACAAGGTGTTTTGAAACTATTGCGGAATAGTTGCGACTAATGAATTACAATGAGCACAGAAAACATTATAGAAGAACAACGGTTTCTTCAGACTATTAAAGACAATAGCGGCATCATCAATAAGATATGCTACTATTATGCCAAAGACGCCGAGGAATTTCGGGATCTCCGGCAAGACGTTTTGACCAACATCTGGGCATATCGGCAATCATTCCGCGGAGATTGCACATTGTCTACATGGATCTATCGTCTTGCCCTCAACACTTGCATTTCCGCCCTGCGCAAGCGGAAGAGCAAAGGAGAGAAGGTGAGTATAGATGCGATAACAGATCTCACAGCCGATGATACTGATTTGTCGGCAATGCATAAGGAAATGCACGCGTTGATATCGCAACTTACGGCTGAGGAGAAGGCTATTATTCTCCTTTGGCTCGATGATATGAGCTATGATGAGATTGCAGGGATCGTGGGGTGCGCGCGCAACACTCTCGCAACCCGTCTGCGCCGCATCAAGGAGAAAATTGTACGTCTCTCAAATAAATGACTTCATTAAATGAAATTGTCTCGGCAAAATGTAAATCTAATTCAACTTTCGCTTGCGAAAGTTGAGGGTTATGAGGTTAAAAGGTTAATCTTCAATTATGGATAAATATCCGGTTCCCTTGAATATTATGTATATTTCTAACCCCTTAACCTTCAAACCTTAAGTGAGCTTGCGAAACTTAAATAAATCTAAAAACAAAAACTGAAAAATGGAAAATCAAATAAATGATCTTGACCAGCTCAAAGAAATGTGGAGCGACCTCAACCGTCGTGTAGAACGACTCGAGAACCAAACTCTTGAAGAAGGTAGAAAAGTGGCGTCAGGCAAAATAACCACAGCCCGCGAAGACCTCGCCACCCGCTACAAACGGTTCATGATAATAGGGTTTGTGATGGGAATTTTCTTCCCTTTATTTCTGATAATGTCGCCGACAGATTTTTTCCCTGACGGCACTATGAAATATGTCGCTTCAGCCCTTTTCTTCTCATATTTTATAACGGCTGCAGTCATGGACTCCTTTTTATATAATGAGGTGAGGAGTATGGATCTCGCCATGATGACAGTCAGTCAGGTGATCCACAAGGCGCGTACCCTAAAACGCCGACACCACATATTCATGATAATTCTGATTCCGTTTGCCGTGATCACTCTCGCGGTCTTTGCAATCCCATTGCTCGACGATCCCTTTATCATCGCCGGTATGATCACCGGTGGAGTGGTGGGCCTATGTATCGGTCTTCGCCAATACTTCCGTATGATGCGCGACTATCGGGAGATGATGCGGGAATATTCCGAATGAGAAAAAACTTGGTAAAAATAGCCCAAAAACAGGATATTTAAGGGTATTAATAAAAAATATTCTATCTTATTGGGGGATAATCATTCTCTATTTACAGATTTTTATTAATTTTGCACACTGAAACCAAATCATGTAACTGAGAAATGACAAAAGCAGAAATAACCAACGAGATTTCAAGAGCTACTGGCATTGACAAAGAGAATGTGCTCAACGTAGTTGAGAAGTTTATGGAAGTTGTAAAAGACAGCCTCGGTAAAGGTGAGAACGTTTACCTCCGTGGTTTCGGCAGCTTCATCGTTAAGGAACGTGCAGAGAAGACCGGTCGTAACATCTCTAAGAACACAGCCGTGATCATTCCTGCTCACAAGATTCCTTCATTCAAGCCCTGCAACACATTCAAAGAGATGGTTGCTGAAAGAACTTCAAAGTAAATGACAGTGAAGTTTCAGTATTCCACTTCGGGAACCTGTTCACGCCTCATTGAAATAGAGGTTGAAGATGGTTTGATCAAGGACGTAAGTTTTATCGGAGGTTGTCATGGCAATCTTCAGGGAATCGGAGCCTTGGTGAAAGGGATGCGCCCGGAAGATGTTATCGCCCGACTTGAAAATATCAAATGCGGCGATAAACTGACTTCCTGTCCCGACCAGCTCTCAAAGGCGTTGCGGCAGGTGATTGCAATGCAGTGAACAGGACATCAGACTGAACTCTTGAAAGATAACACCCTTCCGGCTCCATGTCGGGAGGGTGTTGTCTTTTTTTTATTTTTAAAGGATGAGTATTATTGCAGAGTAGTTCGTATTTATAAAAGTCGTGCTATATAAATTTAGAACTGATTTAAACTTTTTACGGAATGAGAATATAATTAAAGAAATCTTGATTTTAAGCCCTCTATTTCAATCTTCCGCCATCTTTTTGGCTGATTTTGCATCGCTCATCTGTCGTTTAGCCCGCTAAACTCCCTCTTCACGATTCAAAATCATCTCAAAAATCTGACGAAATCTTAAAATAGAAAAAGTTTAAATCAGTTCTTAGTCGGGTGTTTGCCCAAAATTTGGAATATTTGACAAAAAAAGTTTATATTTGTAACGGCACAACTGCAAAACATCCGTGGAATGGTTACATACTGGAAATTATTATTATGTTTTTTTGTGATTCTGCTGCCTTCTTCAATAATGGCGGAAGAATCTTCTCTGTCATTCTATAATGTTGCCTCCTGTCCTCCTGATGTAACCATCCGAAGCATGATGATGGATTCACAAGGATTTATCTGGCTTGGTTCCGACAATTATGTCTATAGATTCGATGGGGTTCATGTGGTGCCCTATTCCCTTGTCTTGGAAAACTCGGATAAGGTTGTCCTTGTAAAAGATATAGTGGAGACCTCAGACGGAAAGATAATTGTTGGCGCCGACAATGGACTTTACTGCATGGATAAGACAGCTAACGGTCCTATCGAGGCAAGACCGTTTATGAGAGACAAGATAACAGACGTGGAAAGTCTTTCATTGCATCCCGACGGGTATATTCTTATTGCCACGTCATCATCCCTTTGGGGTTATAGCTTTTTAAGAGGTACGCTTTCACGCATTTTAATAGACCGCGACCCGTTGTCGCGTAAAAACATTCCGCGTGCCATGGCGGCTTCTCCGACAGGCGTTGAAATAATAGCGGAAGACGGGGGTATTTATCTTATTGAAAAGAATTTCAGGGTGAAATGCCTGAGAAAGCCTGCTTCAGATTTTCCATTACCCCAAAGGGCTGTTAAAACCGGGGAAGACCTCTATCTTGCCACAGAAGCCGACGGCCTCTGGAAAATCGGTGCAGATGGTGATGCCGGCAGGGTAGATGGTGTAGAGGCAAATGTGGTGACATCGTTGTCTCGCCATAATGATTCAACTCTTTTTGTGGGCACAGACGGGGAGGGAGTGTATGAAATCGGACTGCCGTCAGGGAAAGTACGCAGACAGCTTGTGCATCATCCGGGAGTCGTGTCGTCGTTGCGTAGCAATCAGATATATTCGCTGTTTACGGACAGAGAAAACCGGCTGTGGGTAGGGCATTATCAGAGAGGCGTGGATCATACGGAAACGATGTCGCCGGGCATTTCACTGACTGTGGTCAACCCCGATGATAAGGCAGTGCGCACGATCAATATTCTTCCCGACCGCAATATTCTTGTCGGTACGCGACTGGGAATGTATTTCCTTTCGCCGGGCGGCCCTAATGTTTTGAAAAAAGTAAGCCGTCCCGTTCTTCGGTCAAATATGGTTATATCGGCAACCGTGACCGGCGACACTATCTATGTCGGGACATATGGGGGTGGGCTGTCAATGCTCAGCGCCACAACAGGAAATTTGATTGAAGGCTCGAATCCGCTGCCTGCGGATATGAACTCCGCTCATATATTCAGTATATGCAAGGAGCCGGCTACGGGCGCTTTGTGGTTCGGCACATCCGACGGACTTTTTCGCTCGCTGCACGGACAGCTTTCGCGCTTCACATCGGAAAACTCGCCGTTGACAAAAGGGAATGTCTACACAGTCTTTTTCGACTCATCGGGAAAGGGTTGGATCGGCACAGAAGATGGGCTAACGATATGGGATCCGGCATTGAAAAAGTTGCGGACTGATTGTTTCCCTGAAGATTTTGTTTCAAAAGCAAAGATACGTCAGATTTATGAAGGGAAAAACCGAACTCTCTATTTTGTGCTTGAAAACGGAAAAATCGCGCTTTCCAACATAGACATGAGCGAATTCAGTCGTCCTGAGATATTTGATAAGCGGAATTACATCATAAAGGCGGTTGCTGAAGACAGATTCGGGTTCGTGTGGCTTGCCACGAACCACGGATTGATAAGATGGGACCGGTTGTCTCAGCTTTCAGTTTTCGGTAGAGACAATGGGATTCCCGACAATCCGTTTATCCACTGTCTGCCGGCAAAAGAAAACTCTGTGATCATGTTTGGCAACGCGGGTGGTATGCTGAGTGTCAACACCGATATCTTATCAAAGCTCCTGTCTCAGGCACACCTTGTGCCCGTAATGGTGACTGCCGATGGAAATCAGCCGGTTGATCATTTTGTAGCATCTGAAGACGGCAAAGTATTTGTGGTCAGATTCGAGGAGTATTCAAAGAAAGTGACTCTGAAGATTTCCACTATGAATTTTGGAGAGCCCGACAATCTTAAATATGAATATAAAGTTGACGATGGCGATTGGCTTTCAATGCCTGCCGGCTACACCATCACTTTGCATAATGTAGATTATGGGAAAACAAGAATATATATGCGTCCTGTCGATGATGATTCCGTCGTGTCGACTGTAGTGTTGCAGATGCCGGGGAGAATCAGTCTGTGGGTGTGGATTCTGGTGGCTGTTGTCATTGTGGCTGCTGTGGTATATATAGTGGCGAGCAGGGTGAAGATCAGAATTGAGGCGATGTTGCGGAAGAATGAGGCGGAAGAGGTGAAAAGTTTGAAAGATAACGGGCAAGGTGTTGCCGACAACACGGATGAAGTGATACAGCCTGAACGTTCAAAATACGCCACGGTCGGCATGTCTGCAAAAGAATGTGAGGCAATAATGAAGAAAATAGAAAAGATTCTGGAGAAAGAAAAGCCTTATACCAATCCCGATCTAAAAATAGCTGATCTTGCAAAAATGGCGGATATATCGTCACACAAGCTCAGCTATGTATTGAGCCAGCATCATAATGTCGGATTTTATGATCTGATAAATCAATATCGCATAGCGGAATTTAAGCGCATTGTGGAGGCGGGAGCTGACCAGACCCTTACATTGACTGCTATGTCGGAGCGTGCCGGATTCAGTTCACGCTCCTCATTCTTCCGTTGCTTTAAGAAGCTTGAAGGCATCACGCCGGGTGAATACCTGAAGCGCAACACTGGTAATTAGTCGTTAGTTTTTTAGTCGTTAGTCGTTAGTTTTTGAGTCGTTAGTCATTAGTTTTGAGTCGTTAATCTTTGAGATTTGACAAAACGAGCCCGGAGGATGGTTGGGAACCGTCTTCCGGGCTTCGACTTTAAGCCGGACCTTAAGCCAACCATTCGGTTGACTTCCCTCGTGACGGCCGGCTACAAACGTCAGATTTTGGATAAATTTAGTCTCAATAAATTGAGTGAAATCGGAGTGTCAAAAAATTATATTGCTACTAATCATTAACTTGGACTCTAACATATCCCTCAAAATTGATTGACATGAAAAACGTCTAAAAATAATTTGCAACCCCTTTTTTGTGTCATAATTTTGCAACCGTAACCTGAGTCGAAAACCAATCGGCAGATATCAAAATCTGCCAAGACTCACAAAACAACAAACCGACATGAACGACTCTCACACACTCATCGCCGATGCATATCGCACCCACAAGACCTCGCTCTTTCATTACTTCCTTAAGTATACGGAAGACAAGGCAGTCGCAGAAGATCTCACTCAAGACGTGTTTTTGCGCATGCTTGAATGGAAACAGGAAATCAGCACCCTCACAGTTAAGAATCTTGTATTCCGAATAGCAAGAAACCTTTTGTGCGATTATCTTCGACGTCTGTACGTTAAAAGGGATTCATACAGCCATGTTGCAGACTCAAGCCTTTTATACGACACAACTACAGAAAGCGCAATTATCGCTGCCGATCTTTACAGGCTCGAATGCCGTATTGTGGCAGGACTTTCGCCTCGCCGTCACCAGGCATATACTCTGAGCCGGTTCGGTGGTAAGGACAGCTCTGAAATAGCTGAGCTAATGGGGCTTTCCCGCCGTACTGCTGAAAATAATATTTTTATCAGCAGAAAGATAGTGAGGAAATTACTTAGATCATGTTGCTGAAACTTAATTATTCTATCAATATCGTTCTAAATCTTTATGAGTCTCTGTCGATTGAAGTAAATTCTTTGGGATTATCTCCTGTGGCTTTATCTAAATAACAGTTACCTCAAGTGCCAACATTATGAAAAAAATTCATTTTATTCTGATAGCCATGTCTTTTTATGCTTCGGCCGTGATGCCTCAGACATTCATGGAATGGCAAGATCTGGATATCAATCAGGTGAACCGATTACCGATGCATGTTCCCTTGTTCCCGTATCAGACAGAAGCAGAAGCGATGGATGGCGTCAGAGAAAAGTCTCCGAATTTCATGTCTCTTGACGGAGTGTGGAATTTTAACTGGGTCAATGAAGTGGCAATGCGCCCCATGGATTTTTATAAGATTGACTTTAATGATAAAGGATGGTCAAAAATGCCGGTGCCGGGACTGTGGGAACTCAACGGATATGGAGACCCGGTCTATGTCAATTGTCATTATGCCTGGAAAGGGAGTTTTGTCCACAATCCGCCCTTTGTGCCTGAAGAAGGGAATCACGTGGGTTCCTACAGAAAGAAAATCACCATTCCGAAAGACTGGATCGGCCGGCGTATTATAGCCAATTTCGGATCCGTCACCTCAAACATGTACCTGTGGGTAAACGGTAAATATGTTGGATATAGTGAAGACAGCAAGATGGAGGCGGAGTTTGATCTGACCCCCTATCTCAGGGCGGGAGAAAATCTTATCGCCTTTCAGGTGTTTCGTTGGTGTGACGGTTCTTATCTTGAAGATCAAGACTTTTTCCGGTTTTCGGGCGTGGCGCGTGATTGTTTCCTTTATACAAAGGATCGGGATGCATCCATAGAGGATTTGCGGGTGGTTGCCGACCTTACTTCCGATTATAAAGACGGAAAGCTCAGTGTGAAGCTCACCCGGCACGGTAAATTCCCGGTATACCTGCGCCTGCTTGATCCTTCCGGACATGAGGTGGTGTCAACTTTTATACCGCAAAACGCCGCAGAGCGGGAAATTCGTGTAGACAATCCTTCAAAATGGACTGCCGAGACTCCGGCGCTCTACACCCTTCTTGTAAGCCGTGAGAAAAATGGTATACCGGTGGAGGTGGTTCGGCAGAAGATAGGTTTCAGGAAAATAGAATCAAAAGGGAATCAAATTCTGGTGAATGGGCAGCCTGTGCTCTTCAAAGGAGTAAACCGGCATGAGATGGATCCCGATGGGGGTTATATCGTATCGAGGGAGAGGATGGAGGAGGATATCAGGCTCCTTAAAAGGAATAATATCAATGCCGTACGGACTTGCCATTATCCTGATGATAATTATTGGTATGATCTCTGCGACGAATTTGGTATCTATGTTGTTGCTGAAGCCAATCTTGAAGCGCATGGACTTGAATTCTCTAAAAATTCACGTGCGGCGGATCCGAGATTTCTCAAAAGTTTTATGGAACGTAATCAGCGTAATGTACAACGTAACTATAATCATCCCAGTATTGTGTTCTGGTCTATGGGTAATGAGACTGCCGACAGCGAAAATTTCGCTCAGGTCTACTCCTGGATAAAAAAAGAGGATCCGACACGTCCTGTTCAATATGAGCAAGCGAAGACAAACAGTCATACAGATGTTTTCTGTCCGATGTATTATTCGCATCAGCAATGTCTCGACTATTGCCTCGATAATGGCAAGGAGACATCAAAACCTCTGATACAGTGTGAATATGCACATGCTATGGGGAATTCTTGTGGTGGATTTAAGGATTATTGGGATCTTGTCAGGAAATATCCCAAATTTCAAGGCGGATTTATCTGGGATTTCGCAGATCAGGCTATCAGGGGAAAGGGTATAGACGGAGTCATGATATATAGGTATGGTGGCGATTTCAATAACTATGATGCCTCTGACAACAATTTCTGTAACAACGGTCTGTTCAACCCTGACCGTATCCCCAATCCTCATCTGTATGAGGTCGCCCATCAGTATCAGAACATTTGGGTGTCTCCTGTAGATGCATCCTGCGGCAGCGTAGAGATCTATAATGAAAATTTTTTCGTGGATCTTGAAGGACAACGTATGGAATGGGAGCTTCTTGCAGACGGAGAGCCGTTTGAAAGCGGGGTTATGGATAATTTGTCTGTCATGCCTCAGCAACGGTGTACAGTAAATCTTGACTATCAACAGGAATTATTCCCTGAAAAGAAGGAAATTTTATTGAATGTAAGATTTATTCAGAAACGGTCATCTGCCGGGATACCAGCCGGATATGTAGTGGCTAAGAATCAGATTCCTGTCAGAGAGGGTTCTTCAAGGGCTGACAATAAATCGGCATCGACGGGAGTCCCATTGCGGGTTAACAATGATAATAAGAGGCGTCTCAGAATAACCGGAGAAGATAGTTGGATTGATTTTGACAAAACCAATGGATTCATATCCCGATATGATGTGAAAGGTTACTCTTTCATTGCAGAAGGAACTCAACTCATGCCTAATTTCTGGAGAGCGTCTACCGACAACGATCTTGGAAGTAAATTGAGTAAGGAGCTTAGTCGCTGGAAGAATCCTGTGATGAAACTTAAAGAATTGAAAAGTCTGGAATCTGACGAAGGGGTGAGTGTCACTGCAGAGTATGAACTTCCCGAGACAGATTGTATATTGGAGTTGATTTACCTCATAGACCCTTCCGGAATAATTGATGTGAAGCAAGTTCTCACGCCGGTAAAAGAAAATGGCAGACTCAATCTTTTCCGCTTTGGCATGAAGATGGTGATGCCCGGAGAGATGGATTTTAGTTCCTATTATGGAAGAGGTCCGGTTGAGAATTATGCTGACCGTAAGTCTTCGGCTTTTATCGGGCTCTACAGTCAGACGGCATCCGAGCAAGCGTTTCCCTATATTCGTCCGCAGGAGACAGGCACAAAATCTGATATCCGGTGGTGGAAACAAGCCAACGGTGGTGGTCGTGGATTGAAAATTATCTCCGGGAAACCTTTCAATGCTTCGGCAACCCATTATTCAGTCGAGATGCTCGATGAGGAAGGTTTTGTGAAAAGACAGCGCCATTTTCAAGAGATCGCCCCTGACCGCAATGTGCATGTGTATGTTGACGGAATGCATACAGGAGTGGGCGGCGAGACAAGCTGGGATAAAGGTGCGAGGGCTCTCCCTCCATACGCGATAGACGAGCCTGCTATTTCATTCTCTTTCAGAATGATTCCCGAAGTGTGAGTCCCGGAAAATTTTTCTGAGACTTGAATTCTAATGAATTTTAATACTTATAATCAAATGTTTATGTAAAAACATGTCATCAAATATATTGAGACATATTTTGAAAATAAATAATTTGCAACGCGATTATGATACACTAATTTTGCATTGGCAGTTCGTCTTTTTGAGTACTGAAACGTCGAATCATAACCTCAAGATCAAAAGATACAACTACAATGTTCGCTTGAATTCAATTTGAATTTTCCCATATATTAATTAATCTTTTATTCATCATGAAAGCATTAGCCTTAAAAATGCGAAAACTCATTCCGCTATTCACAGTAGCCTTGGCGATGACTGCGTGCGGAGATGAGTCGGAGGGTAGGGTCGGAATTGACGACTCGGCACCCGCACAGGTTTCTGATGTGAGCTCAGCCGCCGGTCCCGGTGAGGTGACACTTACTTGGAAAATACCTGCTTCTCCGAGTTACATGTATTCCAAGGTGGTCTACAAGAACTCCAGGGGAGAGGAAGTCTATAAACATTTTTCGAAAGATCATGCAGTGGATGGTATTATGACTGCGACTATCGGAGGCTTTGCTTCCGTAGATCCTGTAGATTTCAGCATCTATGCCTGCTCAGTGAGAGGCGCCCATCTTGATGCCACCAAAATAACCGCTTCTCCCGGAGCTCCTGCCTTCTTGATGGTGGCATCGACCTTAGATGTGGCAAGTGCCTATGGCGGCGCCGAAATCTGTTATGACAACACCACTGTGGCAAATGTTATTGTGAATGTTAAGTATCATCTCAAAAGCGATGCGTCGAAATCAGGTGAGACATCTTTCACAATTCCTGCAGACACAAAGGGAGGAGAGATCATAAGCCTCCCGTTGGGCGACAGCGAGTTCGTTAACGGAGATTATGCGGTCGTGGAATTATCAACCGCTGATGTTGACGGCAACTGTACTGATTTCAAGGATTTTGATGTCTATGTCAAGAAGGTGCGGAAAATAGATCGTGCGAACTGGTCGTTCCCCGGATATGAGGACAGCTATAACCCACAGCCGGGATATTCCTCACAAGAGGCTGGCGGGGAAGGCGGTTTACCTAAAGGCCGCGTGATCGCTATGCTCGACGGTGACGAAGGGACATTCTGGCATACTGCCTGGAAGCAGAAATCATCTTATCCCCACTTCTTTGTAATAGACATGGGAGAGGAGCATCTTGTCACAAATTATACTATAAGGAGACGTTCCGGGAACGACAAGACCAATACCGGACAGACTTTCTATACCTGCCCCCAATCTGAGGCTAATGGCACTGACCCCGACAACTGGGGATGGACAGATCAGGGTTGGAATCCCTTTAACCGCTTCATCAACGACCATCAGATTTTCAGTGCCAGAACCCAGGAAAAGGCACGCTACATCAAAGTCTATTTTGCTGAGAAAGATAAGGGCGGGGACTTTGTGATGGTCTCTGAGTTTAACGTTTACGAGCCTGCCGAGTAAGCCAGTATCCACAGAATAACTATAAACTGACATGAAAATAAATGCAATATTAGTGAGCTCAGTTCTATGTCTGGCTTCTCCGGTTTTCACACCGGATGCACAGGCGCAGAGTTCGCAGACCCAAAGTGAAACGGTCACCGGTACAGTGATAGATGAAAATGGAGAGCCTGTCATTGGAGCAACCGTAAGGGTGAAAGACAATATCAGCCTCGCTACAGTGACCGATATCGAGGGTAATTTCATACTCAAGACCGACGGCGCCAAGCAGATTGAAATAACCTATATAGGATATAAGCCGGCAGTTGTCAATGTAGAAGGTAAGACCAAAGTGGAAGTTCAGTTAGTCCCGACTGCAGAATCTCTTGAAGAAGTGGTGGTGGTAGGCTACAGCACACAGAAGAAGGAATCGCTGACAGGTGCTATCTCCCAAATCAAGGGTGACGACGTGTATCGAGGACGTGGCATGACAAACACGACCACTGCTCTTCAGGGAGAAATTGCCGGTCTGACAATCACGCGTAATTCGAGCCGCCCGGGGCAGGAAGGAGCCAAAATGCAGATCCGCGGTGCATCTTCAATCAACGGAGGTGACCCGCTGGTGCTTATCGACGGACAGGCAGCCTCACTCGACGAACTTAACCAAATGGATGGTAATGATATCGCATCATTCTCTGTGTTGAAGGATGCCTCTGCGGCTATCTATGGCGCCCGTTCATCAAACGGTGTCGTGCTCGTGACTACAAAGAGGGGTAAAATAGGTAAGCCACAGGTATCCTATTCAGGGTCTTATACCCGATCAATCGATGGTATTCAGCCTCCATATTCGTCTAATGCCGATTGGCTTGAGATGTTCTATCAGGCACAATACAACGATGTGATGGCTGACAACCCTTCATTGACAGATCCGAAAGACATACATGGTAGTATCAACTGGTGGATCTTCAATACTTTCGGCGGACCCGAAGCAGCGATAAATCCTGCAACTGGTAAGTATGAGATAGTCCCTGACGGCAAGATATATCAAGGGGAGAATCTTTTCAATGCCTTGAAAAGCGGCCAGGTTCTCACCACGATCAACGGATTTGGCGCAGTGGAACGTTGGGATACCAGCAATTATCTGATGGATTATATGTTTGGTGATTCCAACACATGGAAACATAATGTCAGCGTTGCAGGCGGCGATGAGAAATTCAACTATCGTGCGTCTCTCAATTATTCCGATGCTCAGTCGCAGCTTAAAATTGCTGAAGACAGCGAGAAGAAATATGGAGCGCGCTTGAACGCAGATTACAATGCAAGCGATTTCTTCCAGCTTCAGGCAGGTTTCGCTTGGGATCGGCGTGATCTAAAATCACCGAACCAGCTTCACGGCAGCAATAACTGGACTCAGGACACATGGTTCTGGCCCGTTGTCAACGAGTATGGGAATCCGTATGACACTTTCGGCGCCAACAACCCCTATGCCTTCATCACGCAGGCAGGTCAGAACAAGACTAAATGGAATACAATCCGTGCCAACGGTAAGGTGACGTTTGATTTTTCAAAATGGATTAAAGGTTTCTCGGTAGTGGGGTCAGCTGCTTATAAGAGAGTGGAAGTGGAAACCACTACTCATCGCACCACTGTCCGCATGTATGACTGGGGTGACAATTTGATGAAGACTCATAATGAAACTGCCAAACTGACAGATGAGAGTAAGCACTGGGATAGCTACACTTTAGGAGCTTTCCTCAATTATAATAATAAATTTGATCTCCATCAGGTAGATGCCATGTTCGGTATCACGGGTGAGACGGAAGATTACAAGCGTCTATACGGGGAGCGTTCAAATGGTGAGCTTTACCCGGGTTCCGGCCTGACCGATCTCAATGTTTTCAATGGAGACGGTGGAAAGACAAGAGCCGACGGTGGCTCGAGCTCGTGGAGTTTCCTTTCCTATGTGCTTGACCTTCGCTACAACTATGCTGACCGCTATCTTGTCTCTTTCCTCGGTCGTCGTGACGGTTCATCAAAACTTGTCAAGGAGCAGCGTTGGAAAAACTTTTTCTCAATCTCCGGAGGTTGGGTATTTACCAATGAGGAGTTCTTCCGCAATCTTAATATCGATCAGTGGATAAATTTCGGTAAGATTCGCTATAACTTTGGTAAGACAGGTTCGATCACAGGTATTGGGAATTATGAATCATACGCTACAATAGGCACAGGCAGCTATTTCTTCGGCGGTCCCAATGAGGCAAGCATGTGGGTCAGTGGAATTCGTAGTGCAAACCGTACGTGGGAAACGATTGAGTCGCATGATGTCGGCTTTGACCTGGGTCTCTTCAGTAACCGTCTGCGTGCTTCGTTCGACTGGTTCCAGAAGACGAATAACGGTATGTTTATAGACGTGATTTATCCACAAGTGTTGGGTGCTACCGCCCCAAAGACTAACAACGGGAAACTCCGTACGAAGGGTTGGGAGGTTGAAGTCAACTGGCGCGATAATATAGGAGATTTTAGCTATAATCTTGGTTTCCAAATTTCTGATGCCCGCACCAAGCTCCTTGAACTCACGAACAACGAGAATGTGCCTGTCCCCGGAAACAATAAGAACCGTCTTGTGGGTAAGCCTCTCGAAGCTCTTTATGTATTCCAGACTGATGGTATTTTCCAAACACAAGAAGAGGTTGATGCATATTATGAGATGTTTTATTGGAATGCGGACCATAGTGGTCCAAAACCGGGTAATGTGCTTCCCGCACCTGCAGAATCGGGACAGAACCGTCTTCGTCCCGGGACAAGACGCCGTGTGGATATCGATGGCGATGGCGCAATAACGGAAAAGGATATTTATTATGCCGGTGACAAAGCTCCCAGAATCAGCTATGGCATTAAGGGTGGATTGAACTGGAAAGGAATAGATTTTTCAATTTTCTTCCAGGGAATAGGTCAGCAGAAAATTATGCGTGAAGGATATTATGCCTATCCTTTCCGCGTGAACTGGACCTCTCAGAACAGTAAGTTCCTCGGTACGACATGGTCTCTCGATAACCCCAATGCCGAGAATCCGGTTCTCTCACGTAATAGTGCGATCAACAACTACAACTATCTGAATACAGACGCACTTGTGACCGACAATCGATACATCCGACTCAAAAATCTCCAGATAGGTTATACTCTTCCTCAGGAATGGACAAAGAAAGTGTTTGTAGAGAAATTCCGTGTGTTTTTCTCAGGTGATGACCTTTGGGAATGGACAAAAATCAAGGATGGATATGATCCTGAACACGGAGAGGCGTCAAATTCACTCTTCCCTCTTTGCCGTATGCTTACTTTCGGTGTGGAGGTCACTTTATAACAATCAATTAATAAGAGAACAAGAATATGAAATCATATATCAGATCATTGATAATGTTGGCGGCTGCGGTCGGCCTGACGTCTTGCTCTGATTTCCTCGACAAGGAACCGACAGATCAGGGAACAGACGCGATCATGTTTAAGAATCCGGCGCAATTCAAGGCCGCCGCCAACGCACTATACAGCGGCACTGTTCCAGGCTGGAAGGAATTTAATACGGATCGCAACACCGATATAACAGGTATCACCAGCAACGGTGGAGGTACGGTCCCACAGACTTCCGACAATTGGAAAAAACCATATGAGCGCTTGCGTACAGTTAATATCCTGCTTCAAAAAGCAAGTGAGTATGCAGGTAATCTTGACGAAATGACCGATAGTAATCCTATCGCCGAATCGGTCGGCACTGGATATTTCTTCCGTGCATGGAATCATTTCATGCTTCTTCAGAGCTATGGCGGAGTTCCTATTGTTGACCATGTAATGGATATAGGCGATGAATTATATAACCCTCGTAACAGCCGTTACGAAGTGGTCGATCTTATAGTGAAGGATCTCAAAAGAGCAGTGGCACTTTTGCCGAAGAGAAGTTCTCTGGATAGAATCAATGAGCGCGGAAAGGTGTCTAAAGAGGTTGCCCAGTCTTTTCTGGCCCGTGTGGCTCTTTACGAAGGCACATGGGAGAAATATACCCCCTCTTTGCCTCTTGACATAGACGGAGACGGGGTGTTATCAGGTGCGGGTAAAAACAAACCCGAAGAATATCCCTCTGTCACCCAATTCCTAACCCTGGCTAAAGAGCAGGCTGATGCAGTGATCCGTGAGGCTGAGGCCGGCACTTTTGAAATCTGGAACGAGTGTGAGGAACTAAGCTACTATAGCCTTTTCAATATCGATGATGGAGAGGGTAATATCTCTAATCACATGGGTGTAGGTAAAGCAACAAATAAGGAATTTATATGGGTCAATCCCTATGATTACACTTTGAAACGTTCAGGGACAAACTGGTCGCACGCAGTGGCTTGCCATCTTGTCGGGGGTATCAGTGCCTATCTTGGTGAATCGTTCCTTTGCTCCAATGGACTCCCGACTCATTATAGCGAGGATGGAGTGAATATTATCACTAATCCGGATTTTGGCGGATATGACACTTATATGGGTGAATTTGAGAATCGTGACTGGAGGTTCTTGGGATCTACATTCCTGCCCGACCGTCCATTCTGGACCGCAAGTCCCGAGTATGGTCCGGCACGTACTTCCGCAGGTCTTAAATGGCCGGAAGCAGTTTACCCTGCACCGAGTGAGAAAATCAATACAAATGATCCGGCGTATGCCACAAATTGCGGAGTGTTCAATCCCTATATCGGTATTAATAGCACTCACAATGATTACGGTTCACGCAAATATAGCGTTGAAAGCGCAAATCGTGCCGACAATACCGATGCTGCCGATCTGCCCATAATCCGTCTTGCCGAGATTTATCTCATCTATTGTGAGGCAATATGTGAGCTTGATGGCACAGTGAGTGATTCAGACCTTGACCGTACGATCAATAAACTTAGAGCTCGTGCAAGGATTGCCCCACTCAGTAATGCTTTGATAGCGGGGAAATTTGATGCAACTTATTTTAATTTCGAGACAGGTAGGCATGAAATTCATAAGATGACAATGCTTGACGAGGTTCGCCGCGAGCGTATGTGTGAGCTTATGTGCGAAGGTTTCCGTTTGAATGACCTCAAGCGTTGGGGAATCGCTCATATCAATCTCACAGGTCAGAAACTCGGAAGAAAGATTCTTGGAACATATTATGGTAATCCTGAAAATAAATGTAATGACAAGACATATTTCGGTACTCCTGTTTATGATCCCGAGACTCGTCCGTTACTTTATGGAATAGTGACAGAAGATCCTTCCGATATCGACTATGGCCGTGCTATCGCCACGATTGCCGGAAACTGTCTCTTTAGTGCCAAGGACTACCTTGATCCTCTTCCTTCGGAGCAGATTCGTCTCAACCATAATTTGAAACAAAATCCCAATTGGTAATCCAAATCCTGACATTAAAAAAAACAGGTGAAAATATTAAAGTGAAAAAGATTGTTTTTAGGTTCATCTATCTTTTGATTGATTCAATAAAGCTGTTTAAACGTTATTTTGAATCATATTCAAATCGGAACAGATTTTTTATTTCATCATTAATAGGTTAAAATGTAGGAAAGCAGATTTGACTGCAAAAAGAGCGAGGTGTATGCCCCGCTCTTTCTTTTTCTTTGATTACAATAAGATATTTAAATGGCATCAGAAATATTTTGCCACTTCATCAGGAGAGATGGCCAGATATCGGGCTATGGTGGATGCATCTAATCCTGCATTTCGCATTGTATGAATGTTAGCCGCTAAGGTTTCTTCTCTTCCTTTCTCTATACCTTTCTCTATACCTTTTTGCATGCCTTTCTCCATACCTTCTTTCCGACCTCGCTGTACGGCATATTCGATGACTGCGACGCCGTCGCGATATACCTTCAGAGACTCATCGTAATTAAGGCGCTCCTGCCTTGACAATGAATTTAGGTTGCAGACCTCCTCAAGTCTGCCGAAAATCATATTCTGTGCCTTGAACGGCATCCTTTCAAGTGTCTCCATATCCCCATGATATGATTTATATTATTTAATTTCACAAATATACGCATTTTTTGAATAATCTCAAAAAGATATTTGACATTATTCGCGAAATGCTCACCGGAAATGCCACCTATAAATTTTATTAGGTTGTGTAATTTCTTTTAATTATGCGTATTTAAGATAAAACCACAAGATTATAACTTAAATAGCATGAAAGATATGCAAAGACTATTATTATTGATAATTTTAATCGCCGGATACCTATCGGTTTTCGGTGAAAAATTCGCGCATAAATCAATTGGCGGAGAAGGGGATTCAAATATTCCCAAGGAATCGGTGAAATCACCATATTTTGACTATATTCTTGGAGAAGAAGGAAGACAGGCATGTCTCAGACTTCCAAAATTGCAAAAGGAAGTCAAAGCGGTTTTATACACTCATCAAAACATGACTGAAGAAGTGCTGTTCAGGAGTGAGCGATTCCGTCAGAAAATGGATAGTTTGGGTGTGGCAATGGCTTTTGTTCAGAGAGGCTCACAAAACTGGGACGTGACAAAAGGATGCAAGGAAAGATTTGACTCGATAATATCTGATTTTTCAAAAGTTTCGGACCATCCGGAAATTGCTGTTGCTCCCATAATCCCTTTCGGGCATTCGGCACAGGCAACGTTCCCATGGAATTTCGCTGCATGGAATCCAGACCGCACCCTTTGCATAATATCCTACCACGGAGACGCCCCGCGTACAAACCTTTGCGGATATGGGAGAGAAAATATAGAATGGGGACGTACACGAAATATCGACAGCATACCGGGACTTATGATTGAAGGCGAATACGAATGGTGGGAGGCAAGGGTGAGACCGGCATTGGCTTTCCGCATGATGTATCCGGAAAGCCGGATATCTTTTCTATGCGATGCCGGGAAAGGTCATTTCGATTTATGTGAGGAAACTCAAGACTATATTGCAAAGTTCATTGAAAAATCTCTTGCCAATCCACGTCCGGCAGGTGGTGAATATTATTCCCGTTGGTATGAAGACGGTAGTGAAAGCACTGATTCACACGACCAGTTTTGGTATCATGACAAAGAAATGGTCAATCTTACCAAAGCCCGTTATCAATCCACTCTCGGCAAGAAAATGCAATATCTCTCCGCAAAAATAAACGGCAGACAGATCCGATATAATCCTGATATGCATGTAAAGATGCACATGGAAATCGACACTTCCGAATTTATAGTGGAACCTTTCTTCGCAAACGAAAACAGGAGCGAAGCGAGTGAAAAGCATGCTTCCGTAAAACCAAAGGTAGTAATACTTTCAGGTCCCGTGATTCAGACAGGAGAATATACCTTCAAATACGATCTGGACTATTTTGGGAAAGACCCGAAACGCCAGTGGAAAGACATTACATTATGCCTCGAAGCTGACGGCGACAATAATTACAAATCGGCAGTACAGGAACTGACAATAAAAATCAGTAGTGTCAAATGAGCAAGGCATTGAGTAAAAAGTTTATTTCATACGCATATATAAATACAGGAAGAAAGTAATCTCTCCATTCTTGTGAAAAATAAATCTTCCGGTAAATCCGTAAATTAAGAAACAGATATATGAAGTTCTCTCCGCTCTACGACCTCAATCATTGTCGTTACGGTGTGTATTGGAACTTTAAAAATGACAAAAAATAATCTGACAAACCAATGAATATGAAACTTATATTACCGATATGTCTGGCATGTGCGTCATTCCTGACATTGTCTGCTAAAGAGATCAAGCATCCCTCATTGCTTTTCACACCCGACAGGGTGGAGAATGCAAAGAAAATGATGGCGGACAATCCTGCACGGCAAAAAGGGTGGAAGGAAATCCAAAAGAAAGCAGATGATCTTCTCAAAAAGAATGATTATCATGATATTGAATATCTCGCCCTCTCATACATGATGACAGGCGACAAGAAATATTCCGACAAAATAATCGATCTGTTGAAAAAAGCTTCCAAGACAAAATCTTGGAGCAACGGCGAAATGATGGCACGTAAACCATCGTGGCGCAGCGAACTGAACATGGGCTGGAGAGCTCTGCAGTGTGCGATTGGATATGATGTGGTTTATAATCTAATGACTCCTGCCGAACGCAAAGAGATTGCCGACGGGTTGTATAATCTTGCAGTAGAACCTTTGCTTGGAGACTGGCTTGTGGAGCCAACACGTATTCACTCACTCAATTCAATGGGTCATAACTGGTGGACTGCATGTATCAATGGGGGTGCCATGCTCGCCATGGCTATAGGTAATGAACGTCCGGATGCCGAGGCGCTTGCGCAAAAGGCGGTCGAGGCACTTCCCGAATGGTTTGATTTTGCAGGAGATGTGATACAACATAAGCCCAAGACGTTTGACCGCGACGGAGGAATGTATGAAAGTATAAACTATGCAAGTTTTGGTACAACACAGGCGTTGATGATGCGTCTTGCATGGCTGAACTCTCATCCCGATGCAAATCTCGAAGATATCCCCCAGATGTATCAACTTCCGGCATTTTTCAGTAATGCCTCTTATCCACGCACCGGTGAATTGTATAGTCTCAGTTTCGGCGACAGCCACAAGAATGTGACCGGTGAAAGTTCAATGATCCTCGCGTATGCGATGGGCGCGGAAGCTCCGGAAACTCTTTGGTATATCAATCAGGTAGATTCTCAACAGTTCCGTGAAGGTTATCCCGTAAGATTCCCCATGGGTTTTGTATATTCTCCGGATACCTCTAAGGCTCCTGAAGTGCCTGATCTGCCGACTTCGCATATATGGAAAGATTTTGGATGGGCGACGATGCGCGATTCCTGGGAAAAGGATGCAACAATGCTTGCCGTGAAAAGCGGTATGACATGGAACCATTCACATGCCGACGCAAATTCCATAGTCTTGTTCCACAAGGGGGTAGATATTATAAAAGATGCCGGCAACTGCAGCTATGGCAAACCGGAATACCGCAACTATTTCTTCCAAAGTGATGCTCATAATGTAGTTAAATTCAATGGTGAAGGTCAACCGCGTTATCAGCAGTATCACGGCACGATGCTTCCGGGATCTCTTTCCGGGCTTCTTGACGGCGGCAATATCAAATATGTGCTTGCCGACGGCACAGGTCCTATGTCGCGTTGGCTTGACCGGAACTTCCGTCATTATCTATGGATTGATGATGTTATTTATGTGATTGATGATCTTCACAGCCATGAACCGGGTACATTCGAATGGATTTGGCATCCGGGTGGTAAGGCTGAGAAACGAGGTTATGATCTTGAAATAACTAACGGTAATTCTGCTGCCATTATCCGTCCGATATTCCCGCGTCCTCTTGCATATAGCAATTTCGTGCATGACTATCCCGAAGATTTTTATTGGGAGACACACGAAGGTCCTACTGAAAGGCTTGACACCACAGAAACCTACTGGAGTTTCCATCTTCCCGGAGTAAGAGACAACGTGAAGGGTGTGACAGCAATAATTCTTAAGGATGATCCAAACCAGAAAAAAGAGGATCTCCCTGTTATTGAGCGCCGTGAAGGGTCTAACTGGATCGGTCTGCGCATTCATGACAAAGGGAAAGTGACTGATCTTTATATCAATCAGCTTGCTGACGGCAGACTCATGCATCTTAACTCATGGATTGATGCCGATGGATGGACCACTGATGCTTATATGCTTGCCGTAAGTTATCCGGAAGGAGGTGATCCAAAAAATCCTTCAGAGATGTTTGTAGGTCACGGCAGTTCCGTGCGCAGCGGTAACGATGTATACTTCTCTTCCCTTTCCAAACTGAATGCCATAGCTCATTCCGACAAAGACACTCTTAAAATTGAGGTCACAGGGCAACCGCGAGTCAACCTTTCAGTTAAGGGCAATCCCAAGACTCTTGTCGTAAATGGAAAAGATACAACTCCACGTGTGGAAAACGGCATGGTGAATATAAAATACCGTGAGCAATAATAATCAACGAAAATTATTAAGACTGCGATGTTTCCGACGTGCCATCTCCTTTAATATCGGTCAATAAGATCTACATTAAGCCGGAACATAATGGCTTTATTTTGGATTACGGCTTCCATATTGTTTTCAATTTTATTGCAAATATAAATCAAATATACAACATTCACAACGGATTTGTTTAAAATTCAATTTTGCCACACCTCGCTTAGTCATTAATACATATACACATAAATATTATCCTTAAGTAAATAATATTATCCTTAAGTAAATCTTCTTGTGTATACGAATAGATAATGAATGACGTTGTTTAAGCATTCAAAATATTTTTATAAATGAGAAATATCTTTTTTAGTCTTATTGTCATAGCATCGATTCTGCTTCCATTTTATTTGAAAGCGGAAGAACGCTCTGACTCTGTTAGAGTGCTGTTTATAGGCAACAGCTATACCCATTACCATGATTTGCCGGAAATGGTGAAGCAGATTGCAAGCCATGCCGGGATGCATGAGAAGATGAAGATTTCTTCCACATCGTTCACTCCCGGTGGCTGCACGTTTAAGAAACATTTGGAGAATCCGGAGCTGTTGAATGCACTCCAAAATGGCAAATGGGATTTTGTGGTGCTTCAGGAACAAAGCACGGCACCTGCAAAATCCACTAAATCCGTTATAGAGAATGTCTATCCTTACGCCGCCAGGCTCGATAGCCTGGCAAATGCCGGGAATCCTGACGCAAAAGTGATTTTCTATATGACATGGGGACATAAAGACGGTTTTGCTCCCGCAGCTGAATATTATCCACTTATAACTACATACGAAGGTATGCAGGATCGCCTCATTACAAGCTATATCGAGATGGCTCAAGACAATGGTGCGATGTGTGCACCTGTCGGAATGGCATGGAAAAGGGTACGGGAGGAACGACCTTGCAACACTCTATATTGGCCTGACCGTAGTCACCCGTCACGACTTGGTACATACCTTGCCGCAAATGTCATTTACACCACCATGCTTGGGAAACCGTATCAATCAACATGGACTGACAATCTTGATCCCGAACTTGCTGAATACATTCAGCAAGTGGCGCAACAAACCGTTTTTGACAACAAAGATCTCCTCAACATCAAATAATTTATTTATGTTTCGCAAGCTCACTTAAGACAGCCCTCAACTTTAGCTTGCGAAAGTTGAATAATTTAAATTTTTCATTTCGATTAAGTATATTTGCATTGTGAAACGAATTAAGGTGTGTCAAACAGCTCTCTCCATCTTATTTACCTTATTTCACAAACTCTTAACAGACATGAAATTTTTAAACGAACTGACCGGTATAGCAGGAGCGGTGCTTTTACTCGGGTCTTCTTTTACGGCAAATGCCACAGTGGTGACATATCCAGCTCCGGCTGAAGCCCAACTTAACAATACATTCAATGTTGAGGTGCGTCAAGCCGGTTCAGAGAAATGGCTACCGGTAGATGTATATGCAGTGAAAGTAGACGAGACAATCGGTGGGAAACACAATGTCAGAACTGTCTCAATGGCATATTTCGATTTTGACGGCGAAGTGGATGTGCGTGTCGTATCCAACAAACTTCCGGTAAAAGATGTACGTGTCCGTCCCTTGTCTTATTCCATTCCTGTAGAAGTTTCAGGGAACACTTTTACATTTTCTCTTGACACTCCACGTAACCTTTCTGTGGAAGTGAACGGAGAGATATTCAACAATCTCCAACTATTTGCAAATCCTCTTGATGTAAACGCACCCGCAAATCCTAAAAAATGGGCAAAGGATAAGAATCATATCTATTTCGGACCGGGCTATCATAAACTTGACACGGTGATGGTGGTTGGAAGCGGGAAAACAGTTTATGTCGCAGGAGGTGCAAGAATAGACGGCTCAATCCACGTCAAAGGAGATAATGTAAAGATTTTGGGTAGGGGGATGGTCTATCCGGAAGGTAGAGGTGCCGGTCTTGAGGTGCAGCGTTCAAATGACGTTGAGATAGACGGACTGTTCTCGACTCAATGTCCTGTAGGGAAAAGCAACCGGGTAAAGATTTCCAATGTAAAAGTTATGAGCAGCTATGGCTGGGGAGACGGATTCAATGTGTTTGCATCAAACGACGTCACTTACAATCATATCTTCGCCCGCACGTCTGACGATTGCACCACCATTTATGCCACCCGCAAAGGATATGAGGGGGGATGTAGGAATATTCTTACTGAAGATGCCGTGCTCTGGGCGGATGTAGCTCATCCATTCATGATCGGACTTCATGGAAGTGCTGCCGAACTTGGGACAGATGCTCCGTCAGATGTCATCACCGATGTGATGTATCGCAATATCGATGTGATCGATATGCATGAAAACCAAATCGATTATCAAGGGGTGTTCGCAATTCTTGCGGGTGACAACAATATAGTGAAAAACATCACATTTGAAGATATCCGCATTGAAAACTTCCGCAAGGGGAAATTGATTGACATCCGTATTCCTTGGAACAAGAAATATTGTGCCGCTCCGGGTAAGTGTATTGAAAATATACTCTTCAAAGATATATATTACAACGGCGACCGCTCGGAACTTTCTCTGATAATCGGATATGACGAGACCCGCAAGATCAAGGGAGTTACATTCGACAATCTCGTGATAAACGGGGAACATATCTATGACAAAATGCCCGGGAAGCCAGGATGGTATAAGACCTCAGATATGGCACGCATATTTATCGGGGAGCACGTGGAAGACGTTGTCTTCAAATAATATAATAAATTTCATGTAAAAATAAATGACGCGGGCATCTTATAAATGCTCACGTCATTTATTTTAATTAGCGATTTGTAATTAATAATTAGTAATTAATTACACATTGCTAATTACACATTACTCATTGAAGTAAGTTGTTTGGAAGTCTCCAGACACATGCGGGAATTGTGGTATGGGCATTTCCAGAATCCGGCTTTGTCGTCGCGACGGTTGATTGAGCGGTCGGGGAGGCGGCTCCAGTACCATTCACCGTTTTTGTCATCTACGATATTGGCTTTTACGTATTCCCAGCAAAGCCATGCTTTGTCGAGTGCTTCGGGCATGTCGTGGAACTTTGCAAGATAGGTAAGTCCGACAATATTTTCTGCCTGTACCCACCAATGACGCTCTTCGTCTTTCTTTCCGTTGCCATGAAGTTCATAGATCATAGAACCGTCAGGCTGCATCCCTTCAAGGGCGGCAATTGCAAGATTCTTTGTGACCTCTAATGTCTTGTCGGTCAGGTTCTCGTTGCCGATCACCTGTGCCGCCTCAAGCATCAGCCATGATGCCTCTATGTCGTGTCCGTAAGAGATGTCGCTGTCCACACGATGCATGTCATCATCGAAGAATAGACCCATGTGGTTAGTCTTCTTGTCAACAATTGTGTCGTTGAAAAGCTCAAGCAGGGAAGAAACGTGGATCAACGATAATCTCTTCCTTCACTTCCGCTTTGGTTATATCGTCTACTAAAGCCCAGCCAATGCCACCGCCGCTGCCGGTGTCGATGAAGCCGTCTTGCGGACGGGTATAGAGGGCGTATTTACCGTCTACAAATTCGGGATGGAGCACAACATTGCGCTGCTGGCTTTTGCTCACAAGGTCCGGGAGGCGTTCCCAATTCTCGAGGTCTTTTGTGCGTGCAATGCCGCAAGAGGCAGTTGCAGCCGAGAGATCGCCGGGGAAACGGTCGTCATGACGCTCAACGCAGAAAAGACCGTATACATAACCGTCTTCATGAGCCGTGAGGCGCATGTCATAGATGTTGGTTCCCGGAATCTTGTCTTCCGGCATTGTTATGGGATGGTTGCGGAAAACAAAGTTGTCGATTCCGTTCGGGCTTTCTGCGATAGCAAAAAATGACTTGCGGTCGTAACCTTCCATACGCACCATCAGTACATATTTGCCGTTCCATTTGATGGCTCCGGAGTTAAGAGTGGCGTTCACTCCGATACGCTCCATGAAATAAGGATTGGTCTTACGGTTGAAGTCATATTTCCAGAACGGTGGAACCATTGCCGCTGTCACGATCGGGTTTGCATAACGAGTGTAGACACCGTTTCCTTCCAGAGGAATATTTTTGCGTGTGATGAGGCTCTCATATTCAGCCATCACCTGATTTTTGCGAATGTCGAATATATCCATAATTATTTTTTGATTACTTTGATTGAAGGATTTGCACAGAATTCACGGAAGTCAGCTTCCGCAGGATGTCCGGGGAATGGGACATAGTAATGTTGAGGCTTATCATGTGCGTTACGCCATACAGTGACATAAGCCACCGGATATGATTGCAAGATAGGGAGGAGGGTGGAGGTGTACCAGTCGTCGATTGTGATTGATTCAAGTCCGGTCTCCGTGAACGCAGCTATTTTTCCACGTTTTTTAGCTTCTTCCGAGGCAATGGAGGGGGTCTTTCCTGCAGCTTCCTTGTAGGCGTCAGTACCTTCAGCTCCATTGAAATGATAGATGTCGGCTCCAAGAATATCCACATATTCATCCCCGGGATAACGTGCCATGTATTGTTCGGTTGAAGTGCAGCGGTCGGGAGAATAAGCCCATACCACGTTGTTTACGCCACGCTCATCAAATTTTTCACGCATTATTGTCCAAAGGGCTTTATAGTCTTCAGGAGAACAATTGTCTGTTCCCCACCAGAACCAGCTTCCGGTGTGTTCATGCCAAGGGCGGAAAATCACTCCGATCCGGTTGTCGTCTTTATCTTTAAGGGAAAGGAAGAAATCGGCTACCATGTCGAGTTGCTTGAGATATGCCTCTTTCCCTTCCGGGGTGTTGACCATGTTGCTTACGGCGAGTGAGTCGGTAGTGTTCCAACTGTCAACTCCTGTGAGAGGATTATACAAGTGCCAGCTGAAAGTGTTGACACCTCCGCGGGCATCCTGGGCAATAGCCTGTTTGCGGATTGAATCAAACGGGACACCGTCGAGATTTGCCTGCCCACCGAGTTCGAGTGCTCCGAGATCCCAGCTCATGACCGCCGGATATGCACCGGTTGTGGCAACCATATCGGAAATACCGTCACCATTCCAGTTATGACCATAGACCGGATCGTCATGATGTCCGAACATAACTTTTTTTTCTTCCACAGCTTTGGAAAGCTTTTCTTTCAGCTGTTCTGCCGGAGTTTTTCCCGGTTCGTCCTGAGTTTTTGCCTTCTGACCGCAACCGGCGCCTCCGATGAGGAGGCACGCGGCTACAGCAGGAATTATTAACCTATTCATGAAATTAACCTTATTCATTATTATAATTAGATGGTTGCGATTGATAATCAGAGTATTGTTGGATAATGTCACTTGTCTGTCAATGCCATTTCATTCGAGTCTTTTCCCGGAGAGAAAATTTTCTCTCCGGGAGGCATATAGCCAACCCTAAGTGTCTATAGAGCCTTTGTAATTCCTTCGAATCCAAATACCATGTCGTGAGTGTCGCGATATCGGAAAGAACTTTTTCCTGAGCCATAGATTGAAGTCACTGTCACGGCACCCTCTTTGGCTCCGTCGGGCACTTCAACCACAAGGGCTTCCTGAGAAATATTCCTGATAGTTGCCGGTTTGTTTTCAGAGAAAGTTACTGTCAGGGGTGCATTGGGATCGTCAGCAAAATAATCTCCGGAGATTGTGACAACCAATCGAGTATCGGCATATCCGCAGGTCATTGCGTCTACTCTTGGCGCGGGGACGGAAACATTGAAAGGGTAATCGACAATAGTTCCTCTTGATGTGATGAAACGAACATGATTCGTCATCTCTCCCGGAGTGGTATCGGGTATGTCAACAATGATAGAATGGCTTTTAATGGTTGAGCGGTTGAGTCGGGCTTTCTGGTCGTTGAACCATATCTGCTGCACATCTCCAAGATTGTCACCAACGAATTCAATTCGTGAGCCCAATGCTGCACTGACAATGAGCGAGTCTTTAGTCTCAACATCAAATGTGCGGGCATATTTGATGACCGGAGTCGCTCCTTTGTCTCTGTCAGCATCTGTCTCGCAGCGCGGCATCATTACGCCGGCAAATAGCAAACCGGAGAGGGTGACAAAACTATATGTGAAGTATCTTTTCATTTTTTTCATGTTGCTTTGACTGGTTCACATTAATCTTAGAGATTGACATGGTGGTCTATTGGGTCTTGACAGGGAAATATGATTGAATTAGATGTCGGGTCAACATATTTAAACAATCGTCTTTCATGTTTCCGATTGCAAAGTTAATGTGATAAAAAGGGATATACTTGCACTATTTTATCTTATAATTTCAAAAATCGGAAAAAAGAATATATGAAGTGTTTAAACTCTTTACGTATATAAATTTTCTTAGTGTTTTTTACCTTAAAAAGTTTAAATAACTTCATTGAATTAATCGGATATTCCATACGAATAGAAATCGATTGACAATTGGAATGCAATATTTATATTATGTTGATTGTTTATAGTATAGAAGTTGTTTAGATTTTTACAGAGATAGATTTTTTAATTGGTACATTACCTGAAAACTCTTTCTCAGTCTTCCGTTATCTTTTCGGTAACATCTGAATCTTTCATCGGAGGGGAACAATTATTTCTATGAATTTTAATCGTATTAATTATGGATAAGAATATTATTGATAGAATTCGAAAATATTTTTCCCAACAACCTGTTGTAAAAGCATGGTTGTTCGGATCGATGTCAAGAGGATCATATAATCAGGATAGTGATGTAGATATTCTTGTTAAGTTTGATCCGGATGCTGAAATTGGCTTGTTTGAACATGCTTCAATGACAATGGATCTTGAAGAAATTTTAAAAAGGGCAGTTGATCTTGTGACTGAAGGCACTTTGTTCCCATGGGTGCAAGAGGAAGTGGAACGAGAAAAAATACTTATCTATGAGAGAGAAACCGCGTGATTCAGCCAGACTTAAGCACATGCTTCATGCAATAGACAACATACAACGATTTATTAATGATAAAGATGTTGATGAATTTGAAGTAGATTCGCTACTTTATTATGGAGTGGTAAAAAATCTTGAAATTATAGGAGAAGCTGCCTATATGCTTACAAAAGAATTCCAAGATCAGCATCCATTAACTCCTTGGAAAAAAATCATCGGGATGCGTCACTTTTTGGTGCACGGTTATTATCAAGTAGATGCAGGTGAGGTTTGGCTAACAGTAAACCGCGACCTCATGCCATTAAAAAGTCAACTTTCTCAATATCTTGAAGACATTGAAAATTAGCGAACCTATCCTCACTCGCTCGCACTAAATGACAATCATATGCACATTTATTTTCCGTAGGTACTTAAATAAAAAAGGTGTGTCTTCGATTGAAAGACACACCGGGGGAACCAATCTTTAATACCTTAAGTGCCCTCAGGGCAAGTATTATTCAGTAATTGAAAAATCAGTAATTATTTCTTGTCTTTTAGCTTTTGATTCGCATTCTTGATGATGTCTACAGTGGAACGGTCTGATGAGAACACTGAATTCAGACCTTGATCCTCCTGCGCGGGATCGCCGGTGTAAGGGTCTCCGGGTTGCCAGGTTTTATGTGCGGGATTTGCATTGCCTCCCCATCCCCAGAAGTTTATGCCGTTAAGGTCATTGCTGTTGACCATAAGATTTAGCACATATTCATAATAAGCGTCACGGCTTGCTGTCGACGAGCCTTTTGCAATTTCCATATTTTCTCTTGGAAATCCAAATTCCTCAAGAACAAGGGGCTTCTTTGTCAAAGCGCGGTGAGAGGATATGTAATCTTTTGTATTGGTGATTGCCTGAGGAAGGTCTTCCGCAAGGCTTTCGGGTTTCACCCAATTCCAGTTGTAAGGCCAGATATGGATGTTGGCATAATCGATTGCATCTGAATTGTGGATACGTGCCCAAAGGTCGATGTCGCCTTCACATCCCCACATCCCTTCACTGCCGGTGGACACAAGATGGTTTGGGTCAAGACTTTTGATCAGTTTGCCGGTGTCGACAAGCCAATTATAGAAAGCTTCCTTGTTTGCAGGATCAAAGCAACGAGGCTCGTTGGCAATCTGCCACGACATAATGGCTGGAGATTCTGAATATGGTTTACCGGTTATTGAATTAACACGGGTCACCATATTGCGGACATGATTGGCATATAGTTCTTTAGCTTTGTCGTCTGTTATGAATTTAGACACATATTTTATATAATTTTCATAACCGTCGCTAAGGGGGAGAGGGGCTTCTCCATGACCTGTCCATTCAAGATATGTGCCATATCCGCCGCTCCATTCCCAGGCATTGTTCAGGTAGATTACGGCACGCATGTCGCGCTTTTCGAGCTCGGAGATGAGATAATCGAGTCCTTCGAGAATATCCTGATTATATACACCTGGTTCTGTTTGAAGAGTGGGCTCTATATGGAATGGTATCGAGCGGTTGCCGTCACCTCCGGCAAGAATGCGAAGGTTGTCAATGCCTGTAGCCTGGAGGGAGTCAAGTTCGGCTGCAAGACGTTGGCGATCTCCGCCTTTACCTTTGGATCCGAGTATCGCACCATACCAGAAATTAGTGCCTGCATACTTATACGGTTTGCCACGGAGAATGAAATCACCGTCTTTAGACACTGTTACAAAATCATTGGCGAGAGCCGGGAAATTAGCAATTGCCATTATGAACAATAATATCGTGTATTTGACTTTTTTTGACATTGGAGGTTGATTATTCAGCTTTCTTGAAGCTGATGGTTAGGGGAGTATTTTTTTGCTGTCGCAAAAGGATTGAAGGGTTAAGTGGCTATTCCATAGTCCATGTTGCTTTGCACCACATGGCGACCGCGGTATCTGCCTGGATCACCATATTATCGGTAAAAATGTTTGGCATTTCTATTTTAGCCTGTCCGGAGATGGCTGTGGAGAGAATTGATGAAAGGATAATAAATTTATATTTCATGGTCAGGGTCTGATTTTTTTTACAAAGATATACAGAAATGTCTAACTGTCAAATATAAATCAATAATAATGCAAACAATTGACAAGAAAGTTCAAGTTTGGGGCAATGATTTACCGGTAATCGGTTATTTCATTGATTAGACGAGCAGTCGGTTGCGCTTATAGAGTTCACGGAATTCTTTTTATATAGACGAGTATTATCGCACCTATCCGGAGAGCGAAGTGATCGAGACATAGACGGCAATCATTTGTTACGGAATGATTGGAGTCTTTTTATATAAGTACGTTGAATTTTGTTATAAGACCAGAGTCCCACAGCACAGGGGATAGACCAGAGTCCCAAAGGACATTAGACCAGAGTCCCAAAGGACATTAGACCAGAGTCCCATAGGACATTAGACCAGAGTCCCAAAGAGCTATAGACCAGAGTCCCAAAGAACATAAATATTATTCATTTATTAAGAATTCTGCTTCTTTTCTCATTTGCTCTACGGCAGGGGATGGAACTTTCTCTTTTGTGGTCAGCAGGATTTTTGCTTCCCTTCGGGCTGCAGCGGAATCTGTCGGCTCTTTCAGGTAAAGTTTCATCAGAAGATAGTGCGGATAAAGTCGGTTGGGGCACCTCAGCGTGCTGCGGTGGAGATAATATTCAGCACTATCGCGAATATTTAGTTCTGTATAGTTCTTCCCGATGATGTTCAATGGCATCGGGTCGGAGGAGTGAGACAGAAGATCCATCATCACTTCGTTTGATTTCTCCCACTGTTCGCTCTTGTGTAACGCCAATCCGGTCTGGAATGGCAAGTTCTGGTCAAACTTCTTGCAATCTATGGCAAGAAAAGCTGTTGACGAAAAAACAAAAGCAATAAAAAGCAGCTTCAAAAGAAGTGTCGGGGTTAGGGGCAAGGGGTCTCTCCGAGACCCCTTCGTGCAGAAGAATCTGTGTGCGGATAAAGTTACTTCAGTCGTTTGCTCGTGGTCGGCTCGGAGAGCCGACAAGCCCCTGCCAAGACATGTGTCCCCGTCAATAAAGGCGGCGAGGCAGATTGCCCCGATTGTCAGTATGGATATTGGGAACTGGAAAGGATAGGACGCTGTCATGACCACGGCGCAAGCCGCCACGCTTCCGGCTATGCCGTATCTACGGCTGCGGAATGCCGACACGAATGCCATTATCAGGACGGCGATCATCAGCAGCGACCATCCCCATCCGTAGGCAATCGCAATCTGAAGGTATTCATTGAAAACATACTCCGGGGCATCGGCGACAAGTATATCGCCGGGCGATGCCATACCGGAGGTGAAATACCGCTCCTGCGCCACGCCGTATGCACCCGCCACATTCTGCCATCCCACCCCTTCGAAAGGATGGGAACCGACAGCACCCGCCGCCACCTTCCACATCAGGAACCTCCCGTCGGCAGACCCCTGCTTCATCCGATAAACTCCGACAATTAGCAATGAGCAAATAGCAAATAGCAATAGGCAATTAGTAATTAATAATGAACTATTTAACTTATTCCTTGCAGATTTCCCAAGCAATATAACTTTATTTCCCAATAATGCAACAATCCCACCTGCAACCGCTGCGCACCAAGCCGTCCTGCTCATAGAAGCCGGCAACAGCACGGCGTCAAGCCCAACCACAATCCACGACAGTATCAATTGACAATTACTA
>CAJTZQ010000037.1 GCA_910583795.1 uncultured Muribaculaceae bacterium | reverse complement strand
TGGTGGCTATGTTTGACCACAGGCGTATGCGTACGGGCTTGTATGTCTTGCCGGGTTCGCCAGGGTCACCGTCTTTGGCTATGTGGGCGTATGTGATTTTTCGAGCAGTCTGTCCTTTTATTGCCACTTTCTCAATTAGTAATTAGTGATTAGTAATTAGCAGTTGTCCGATTTTGGATTTATCGTGATTTATCATGATTTTGAATTTTGAATTTTGAATTTTGAATTGATTCAACATTCAAAATTCAACATCCAAAATTATTTAGGCGGGGGTGAGGGTGCCTTCGGCGATTATTTCGTAGTCGCCGAGACCGAAGCCGTAATCCTTGAAATCTTTTACGGAGATGCGGCATTTGTTTCCGGAGATGGTGGCGGGGTTCCACATCTTGAGACCGTTGCCGGCAACGACCGTGAATGTGTATGTCTGTGTGCCGGCAACGGATGCCGTCTGCCCGCGCTTAACGAACTGACATGTAAATTCGAGGTATGCAGCATCCGCCATCTCGTCGGTGAGAGTGAGATCATTGGTGGATGTGGTGGATGCTCCGGATGTGCCGGGATTGAGCCCGGAGGACATTATTATGTCGTAAGGGTCGGAGGCATCGAGAACCCCCTGTATGTCGTATCCGATCTCAGTGCCGTTTTCCTTGACAATGACCTTAAAAAGTGAGTAAGTGTCGACATCCGATTCCTTGACGGTGAGAGTTTGATTGGCAGCAGAGAGTTTGACGAACGCACCGGCGGAGAATTTGTACCACTCGTAAACGAGACCGGAGGATACTTCCTTTCCTCCCTTGAGGGTGAGCGCCTTGAGGATACATGACCCCCCTTTTTCGCTGATGGTAAAATTTTTTGTATCTCCCGGCGCGATGGTAACTTTAGCGCTGTCACCGGTGTATGGCACGAGAGTTACGGGAGCAGACACGTGCAGAGAATCGGTGCCCGTTGTGGCAGAGACGGACACAATCGCCTCAAGCAAAAAAGAGCCGAGTACAACGTTGCCGAGGTTGCCGATGATGACAAGGTTGCCGGATGCGTCGCGCTTGAATATGTTAGACATCCCAGCCGTGGTGCAAGCGCCGGAGACGTTGAAGGTGAGTTCGGTGCCGTTGGCAAAATATCTAACCGCGGACGGAACGACCACACCCTGAGTGCGTGCCGAAGTGACAGTTAGGTACATTGTGACGGAGGCAGAGGATGAGATGTCGGGGTAATATGTGGTGGCTCCTCCGGTAGTGAGGTATTCCTGGTATAGGTCGCCCCGGGAACTCATCCAGATAGCGGAGTAACCACCCCCTTTGGACGTAAAGTGTACCTGACGTGTGGCAGATGCCTTGTAAGCCATTTTGAGTTAATTAGTAATTAGGAGTTGTGAGTTGTCAGTTGTCAGTTTTCCGTTGTGAGTTGTGAGTTGACTTTTCTTCGTCGGCGGGGAGTGGGTAGGAGGCAATGCCCATCTGGTCGTCGCGCGCCTGTTCGGGTGTGAGCATGATGCCGCCTGTTTTCTGCAGCGCCACATCGATGTCGGGATCTATGCGCGCCATGACGGCTCGCGAGGCGAGGTAGTTGCCGTCAGGAAATTGGATGAGCGTTTTTGACAAGCCGAGGGATTCCACATAAACGGGGGGAATCTTGTAGTACATCTGGATCATATCGAGTTGTGAGTTGTAAGTTGTGAGTTGTAAGTTATGAGTTATGAATTGTGAGTTGTGAGTTGTGAGTTGTGAGTTGTGTGATTATCGTGTGATGATTGTGTTTCCCGAGGCGTCCACGAGCCAGTCGCCGTTGGAAAGCTCGATGCATTTATAACCTCCGGCATCCTGTATGTCGAGACCAAGCTCGAGGTTGGAGCCGATGGAAGACAGCGGGATCACGGGATTGACGCCTTGCCCTACAAGGGAATCTGCGGAGTTGTACCACTTGACGGTGACTTCCCCTTTCGGATCCGTGATGACCCCTTTTGCCGTGGTGATCTTCGCCATCGGCGCAACGGATTTATCCGTCTCCCTGATCCCGGCAAGGTTGATGATATCATATTCGAAATGAGGGAGAAGCCTGACTACAGAGGCGTATACTGTGTCGGTGTGGGACTTGCCTCCTTTTGTGTAGGTAGCCTTGCAACGTAGGTCGATGCGGTCGGGCATCTGGCTTCTCTTGATGGTAATGGCATTGCCGCTTATGCTTATCCCGAAATCGTAGTGTGTGCTGTCGACAGCTCCCCAGACACTGTTGTTGAGAGACTCCCAGGCGAAGACTGCTCCGGAGACCGCCGGGATAAGCGCGGGCGTGAGGGTTAACAAGTCGGTATCCTCCCAAGGGTTGTAGCGAGATTCGGAAGCGTTGTCAAGCGTGAGGACGGGGAGATTCTCAACCGATTTCGAGCGTGCCTGCCAGCTAATCTCTTTCATAACGACGTCACCTTTCGGGTGAGCCAGAGTGGCGCGAAAGACGAAGGTAACCGGATTGCCAGGCTGAATGTTTTCCTTGATGATGATACGCCCGTATGTCGGGCTTCCGACAGAAGTGTCGATGGAGTATTTGGACCCTGAATAAATTTCGGTAGCCGCCTCGCATTTACCTCCGGAGAGATTGTCGAGCCGGTACCAATGACCGTCGGTGAGCTGAGCAGCCGCGTTAGGGACGTCGGTATTAGTATTTGGATCAGTGTAACCGATTATGGGGGTCAGCACGAGCGGGACGAGAGTGCGGTCGGGGTAAAACTCGCCGGAGATAACGTCGTACTCCTGCACGGGCTCCGATGACGCGTCAACCTTCATTGAGGCGTATGTCTTGAGCTGGAGATATTTTATTTTGAAGCCTTTCCTTATCATAGCATGTAGAATTGTGCGGACTGAGGGCGCAGGTTGGGATTGGAGGGGTCATGCAGGGTAGCCGTGACGGTGAATTCGAGACGCTCCGGGGCAGCCCCGAACTGGAAGTTCATGTCGGACTCCGTGAGAGTAGCCCCGGGACCGTAATTCAGATGAGACTGTGCCCAAAGGTCGTCGGACACGGTATCGACCACGCCATCACGCTTGCTCATTCTTGTCCAGTCATAGTAGATTGCAGGTGAGTCGGTGACGTCTTCGCCCATGTAGGTGGCGGTGACGGATAGCCGGCATTCAGGGTAGTCGATATCGACTATAGAGTCGACCTCGTTGAACTCGAGGCGCAGCATCGTGTCGCCGACAGAGTGTGTCCAGTATGTGGTGTTCCACTTAGGCGCGTTGGAGAGATCAGCGACCCCTCCGGTGTTGCAAAGCCATCCGTGACCGTTATGCCAGACAAGGGAGCGTTCATAGACCCCGTTGTCGTTGGGAGCGGTGCCGTCGTAGTATGTCTCGCCCGGAGACCAAGGACCGCGGTCGATTACAGACACGACCGGTTTGCCAAGGGAATCTATCAGTAGGAAGCGACGTGCGACGACGGTGTCGGCATAGATTCCGTCGTCGCCGGTGTTTATGCGGGGGTCGATACCCCAAAGGAAATCGGGGAGTGTACCGAAAGTGGCGGCGATGTTGCCGGGGAAGAGTTTCGGCTTTGTAACATTTGTATATTTAGCGACCGTGCCTTCCGAGCTGGAGAGCCAGACGCATGACTGACGCTGTGCATATCGGGGATCGTCGGGGTCACCGGAGTTGCCCCAGCGAGCGAATTTCATCCCGGGAACGGGCGGGTAGTTTTTGCCGGCGGGTGTATCGGAATCGGGGTAGAGAGAGACCGTGACCTCGTTGTTCTCGTAGTCGACGCTGACAACATTCATCCATGAGTTGTAAGTTGTGAGATCTGAGTTTTGAGTTGTGAGCTGTGAGAAGCCACGTAGGATGTTGTGCTCGATCTGTGCGGTGACGTATCCCTCCCATCGCCGCTGCAGACACAGGGTGAATGTGCCGTCGGCATTGTCGATGACTTCATCTATGATGTCTGACTCCGTAAGGATCGTATCGGTGTCGAGAGACAGGATACGGTCGACCACCAGGCTTGCCGCCTCAATGTTATCGACCTTGAGGGATCCGAGCCTGAAGTTGCCCGGGGAGTCGGTCCACCAGGAGTATCCCAGCATTTCCTCGAGTATGGAACCGAGGTAATACGGGGAAATGGAATCCTTAAGGAGTTTTTTCTTAAGGTCGGCAATCCGGAAGAGTATTTTGGAGAAGTCAGGCACTTTTGTTCAATTAGTAATTAGTGATTGGTAATTAGCAATCGTGGTATCAGGAGACGAAATTAGGGTGGAATCAGTGTGCTGATAAAAGACATAATTTTGATGGTCTTTGGTCGTTGGTCTTTGGTCGTTGGATTTATTGTGATTAATCAATTCAAAATTCTACATTCAACATTCTAAATTACATAGGCGAGACCTTTGTCACGGTAGTAGGATGTGTGGCGGCGCCGATCGGCGGCATCGAGATGAGCGAACAATCCCACGAACTCCTCCCCTACCGATTCAGCCATGTAATCACGCAGCCTCATTGTGGATGAGTAATATTTTGTGGAGAACCAACGACGGGGTTTCCGTTTGTTTTCCCATCCGTCTTGATCTTTTTTGTGTGTATTGCCGATCGCCACGTTACGTCCTGTGCCAAGGTCTTGCCACAAACCATATTCAAGGAATTCCTGAGATAGGGAGATATCGTAGAAGCGCCCGTCGGCAAGTACAGGCAACTGTATCGGGGAGCGCCAGAGCGCGCCGGTGTCGATAACCTTCAGTTTGTTTATCCGCCCCTGCCAGATCTCGATCATGGTGTCGTTCCAGCCTTCGACCCATTTGCGGCGGTCTTCTATTACTTTTTTGTCGTCTGTCATTTTGGTTGTTGGTCTTTGGTTGTTGGTCTTTGGTCGCTGTGGACGCGATGTATACTATTGTTTATGTCAGTTAGTGGGTGTCGCTGTGGACGCGATGTATCGCGTCCCTACCGGTTGAATTTTTCATTCAACATTCAACATTGGAATCCGTCGGTCCATTCGGAGGGGTTGAAACGGAGGTCGGTGTCGGTGCGGACGGCGATCTGGAAGTAGGCGCAGGCGCAATCCATGAAGAAGTATTTGTCGATTTCCTTGAATGTGATGCGTGGATCGATATATATGCTTTTTTCGTCGAGCCGGATCTTTTCCTGCAGCAACACTGTCATGAATTGCCTGAAGAGCTCGCGCATGTTGTCCATAGCCTCGTTGCGCGCCTTGTCGTCGGCGGCAGCGTGACGGCGTGCCATGAAGATCTCTTTGACCCTCTGTGTATGTGGCGCGTTGTTGATCTCCATAGCCCCGGCTGACGTGTCGGAGACGCAGACGAAGGCTTTTGTGTTGAGCGCCTTGCCAAGGGCACCGTGGAAGCCTTCGAGACCTGAGACCTCGGAGAATTTGTAGCCATGCTCGGCGGCGAAACGGTTAGATTCGGTGAGACGGCGGAAGAATGTTGATGCGGACCAGTTCACTTTGTGTAATTAGTAATTAGAAATTAGTAATTAGTAATTTTAAGATTCATATTATTTTTTGGGGTATTTGCGGTTGAGTTCCTCGTATTCGCGGGCGAGCGCGTCGAGCTCGGTGAGCGCGCGCATGGCGTCGAGTGCCAGGATCTGAGCCTCTTTGGTGACGTCGCCTTTGGTGAGTGCCCGGATCTGGGCGTTCATGTTGTCAGTTATATGTTGTCCGTTTTCCGTTTCCCGTTGTCCGGAGGCGGGACGGAAAAAGTGCGGGAAGCGCTGCGGCATCATGATCTTGACGGATGCCCACCAGTAGAAGATGGATATCGATTCGTGAGGAGCAAGCCGGATATCGGGCTTGTGGTAGAGAATCGCCGCCATTTCGCGCAGGAGTGTGTCATCCTGTGTAGCCTGGTAGCCTTGCCAGAGGTTTTCACACGCCAGCCATTCCTCGAATGTCATGCCTTCGGAGAGATCCGCAGGCATGGCTTCGGCTCCATCGATGTATTTGAGGCGCACGGGCACGGGGGAGGGCTCGCGGATCCATTGCATGGTGAATGCAAGATCGGCGAGTTGGGAGTTTGTAATTTGGAATGTTGAATTTTGAATGTTGGTCTTTGGTCTTTGGTCGTTGGTCGTTGGACGTTTGTTGATTTTGAAGAGGAAGCCGTCGGCGTATGGAGAGAGTTTTTTGAGGCGGTTCCATTTCAGGATGCAGGTGACAGCTACTGCCGCCCACGATGCTGAAGAAGAGTCAAGGGTGAAGGGTGAAGGGTGAAGGAGGTTGGACATCGCCATTGTGTGGTAGAGGAAACGGAGCTGTGTCTGGCGGAGATCGGTCCAGGATTTGGGGACGGCTATGTTTAATTCATAATTCATAATTGATAATTGATAATTGATAATTGATAATTGATAATTTTGAATTTGGAATTTTGAATGTTGAATTTTTACATTCTAAATTATTCAGAAGCAGAAGGCTCCGGGGGTTTTGTTTTTGAATGGCTGCGGCTTGAATTTTTGTGCCATGGTGTCCTGCCAGAGCCGGTAGATATCGCGGTAGAACCGCAGCTCAGCGAGGATCGGGCGTGCGTAGTGCCAGAGCTCGTGACTGTCGGGGCAACGGTAGGGATCGCCATCGATGTGCCTGCGGATGTATGCTATTTCGCAAGTTTTAAGTTGTGAGTGGAGAGTTGTGAGTTGAGAGGTGTCGGCTTTCAGACGGGTCATCACTTCGCAGCCAAGGTAATTTTCGGCAAGTGCCGACTCGAACCGGAGTGCGATGCCGGCAATGCGGAAGTAGGTGTCGCAGAGCAGGGAGCAGTCGGCGGCACATGATGGATCCAAGGTAACAGCTTCGCGGAGAGTGAGGAATGTCAAGCAGAAGCGTTTCCCATGGGCTGACTCTCTCCATTCGGGGTAGGTGCGTGCGACGTCGATGAACTGTATCAGGAGTTCTGCAGCCTCATGGTGAAGGGAGTCGATGAGACGGCTGACACGGTCTTTGGATGCAGGGGCGATGGTGTTTGTCGAGACAACCCCGAAACCTGTAGGCGTGACCACAATATCCAGGGAGGGTATCGCGGTGGCGAAGGCTTTTTTGACGCATGCGTGCAGGAGGATATCGCGGTGTTCCTCCGCCATGAAATCTATATCCCCGACAATGCCGGAGAGCAGGCGGGCGGCGGAATCGAAGAAGGGAACGAGTTTGTCAAAAAGGGTTTGTTCCCCGTCGACTTCCATGAGGGTGTTGGGGATGTATTTTTTTACTAATTCGGGTGTAAGTTGCATAATTTTGGTCTTTGGTCGTTGGTCTTTGGTCGCTGTGGACGCGATGTATCGCGTCCCTACTGTTTTATGTTTCCGTTGTCAGTTTCGGTGGAGACTTTTTTGCTGTCGGTGTGTTCGTCGAGGGTGGTGAGCTGGATGAAGGGGCAGTCGGGATGTACGCCTTTCCAACCGTTGAAGCGGATAATTATGTCGTGGACGAGGAAAAGAAGATCGCGGTAAGGCTTCTGGAGCGCCTGGGAGATTGTGTATAGCTCGCGTTTATCGGATCCGGAGTTGTTAGTCTGGCTCTTTCCGGGGACGGAACCAACGAGGTTGGAGTGCACGCGCATTACGAAACATTCCATGTTGACAGCTTCCGCATGATCGGAAGCCCAGTCGCCGCCTTCGACAGTGTCGGAGTCGATGCGGGTGACCTGTATTTCCGGAGATTCGTTTTTGCCGTCGAGCGTAAGGGATTTCCCGGTAACGAGGACTGACCCGGTGTTCTCGACGTTTGTCAGGAAGTTAAGTATCTCCTGCTTCTTTTCGTTCATAATTTTTTCACGATCCTGAGGCGTAACCGCCTTGTGCTGCAGAAACAGATTGTCCCAATATCGCTGTGAGATCTCGACGACATACTTGATGGGTGCGGCATTCTTGAGCTTCGCCATCTTGGCTTCACCGATGAGACGCTTAATATTGTACCAAGGACCCTTGAACAATGCAGCGTAGTGCGGGATCGGGTAATACAGGGAATCCACTCCCGGGAAACGTGAGAGGATCGCAAATTTACGTTGTTTGGGATCTTTCCGGATCGTGCCATCTGGACGGGTGCGCAGCCCCATGCGCTGCTGAAGGTCTTTCCACGGAGAACGGAGGCTGAGAAGCGGTATCTCTTCGACTGGATCCAGAGGCTCGAGGTGGCGGAAGTTGGCGTAAAGGATGGACTTGATCTGACCCTGTTTGTCAGCTTTTGTAAAGCGGCAGTAGCATGCGGGCTTGCGATGTAGCTCGACGATGCGGTCGCCGTCGGCATTGAGGATTATGACTGAGACGGCGAAGTTATAGTGTTTGATATCCTGACAAACGCCAAGAAAGTAAGGCGGGAGGGGGTTGTCAAGGAGAAAGTCGGATACCTGGCGGGTGATTTCCGGAGAAGCTTCATCAGTACAGTACCGGAGTCCGTCGCCATAGAGTGCTTCGGCGTTGAAGAGCTGGCATGTGGAGAGGGTCTCGTCGGCTTCGATGAGCTTGAGTATGCCGTAAGGTAGCTGGTCGTCAGCACCCCAGGTGACATATTCAAATCCATTGAAAGTGCGGAGCTCGGGGTGTTCCGATTCGCGGAAGACTTCGTTGGTGCGGGTTACGATGGCGGCGCGGGCGTTTGCCATGGGGATATCGAGGACGGAGAAGCAGTCGGTCATTGGAGTGAGTTGTGAGTTGTGAGTTGTGAGTTATGAGATTCAGAGGAAGACGTCGAAGTCGTTGAGTGCGATTATCTGGACGTCGTGGATGGTGCGTTTCTCCCCGGAGCGCATGGATTTGATGGTGCGTGTGCCGGCGTAAATATCGTAGCTGAGTGAGACAACATCGTCGGCTCTCAGCAATTGACCGTTTTTCTTGACGATCAGGAGTGAGAGGCGTTCGCCACGGTCGAGGATCCGGCGTGCTTCGGATATGTGGATGGACTGACGCATTTTTTCAATTAGTAATTAGCAATTGGTAATTAGTAATTTGGAATTTTTATTTGTATTGTTTCGAGTATTGTTCAGTGAAGATACGGTGCGACGGGCGGAACGGGGATAATCCCGGCATGAACAGACACGGACGGGCGGCGGGGAACCTGAAGGTGAATTTCATGGAATCGAGGGAGGTGTCGTCGGTGGTGGATTCGATTGTATGGTCGGTGATCTTTATGGGATAATCCACATTTTCTATCCGGATTACCGTCTCCCTTGACCCGACAATCTGAGCGAAGGCTTCAGCTTCATCGCGGGTGAGCGGCGCCGTGGAGATCTCGTAGGTGTGCAGAGACTGCTGGTTGTATTGCACAAGGGAGTTATTTACCATGGCGCTGTCGCGGGATATCTCCGATTTTTCGGTGACTATCCCCGGGATATCGATATATTCGACAATGTTGAAGATATTCCGGAACCCTATCGTGACGAACTGCTGATCATCGACAATGAAGAATACTTTCTGCCGGGATCCGGAATCGAACACCAGGTATTGGATATCCACAATCTGTGTGGACGATCTGAACCTTGTCAACAAGCTGTCAACGAACGAGCTGTTGGAATGTACAGCCGGGATCTGACCGGATGGAAAAAAGGATAACTGCGGCGAGACAGGCGTACCTGACGCGTCGAGGCCGACCGCCGTAACCGTAGCAGCCATTAAAGCCTCTGAGCTCTCCGCTGCAATAGTGATAACAGATCCCTTATGTGTGCGCTGGGCATAGATCAGAGAGAGGAATGATTTCGAGAAGTCGAAATTATCGGGCAATTCGTATTCGCAATAAATTGCATCGAACATGATTGCCTCGTTGCCGAAGGTAACAGTGATGGTAGCCGCCACCATATTTTTCTCGCGCATCCATTCCTCGATGATCGATGCAGGATCCAGCAGCTCCACTTTCCCGCCGAAAGCCGCGAGAGTGCCGGAATATAACGGGGATGCAGCACTATCGGACTCAATCGACACGTCGAGGGCTTCGGCTGCAGTGGTGGCAGAGAAGACCTTCAGCGCGGATGTCGGGACAAGCGGTATTTCAGCAAGGGATGACTGGAGAATCATTTTTTGTAATTAGAAATTAGTAATTAGTAATTGAGGTATCCATGAGCGAATTTAGGGATAAACTTGTGGGGGATAAAAGACTAAAAAGCCGCACCATGAGGCGCGGCTTTTTGTCAATGAGCAATTAGTAATGTGCAATTATCAATTGGGAATTATTTATCAATTATTTTTGCCTGTGACAGGAGTAGAGACCGGCGAAGATTCCTGTGACCAGGCAGAGGATCAGGAAGAAACGGACGTAATCTTGAATTTTGAATTTTGAATTTTGAATTTTGGTGTCGGTTGTATGTTGTATGTTGTCAGTGGTCTGTTGTCCGTTTTCAGTAGTGAGTTGCAAGTCAGTGGCGGTGGCTGTGGAATCGTTGGATTTAAGATTGCCTATCGTTATGGATTTGATGTTTCCCGTTGACCGTTTTCCGTTTTCCGTTTTATGTTTTATGTTTTCAGGGGGCTGCGCGCGTGGACGCGATGTATCGCATGGCGACGTAGCCGCAATGTTGAAGGGGTAAGGGTTAAGAGTGAAGGGTGAAGGGTGAAAGTGGAAGGGGGAAGGATCGGGGGTGAAGGGTGGGAAGAATTCTATGCGGATATCGGAGAGTTCAAGGCTTCCGGCGTTGACGGCACGATCCCGACAGGACAGCTGCATTGACGCGGTATCCTGACTTTGGGTGTATGCGGTATCGGCGGATATCATGGATCCTGTGACCGACTGCCTCGATGAAGAGCAGCTGCATAACAATGTCACCGCCAATGCCGCGACAAGGATCAGGATAATTTTGATGGGAGAATTTTGAATTTTGAATTTCATCAGAAGTCTTGGATTTTGAAGGATGGACATGCCTTGTTTGCAAATTCATTGTGGCAATGGAGAGTGGCTCCCGGGAAGGAATGTTCAAGAATCGCCACCAGATTGCGTAGAGCCTTCTTCTGTGCCGCTGTGCGGGTGTCCTTTGGTGTCTTGCCGTCAGCAGTGCATCCTCCCACGTAGGCAACGCCTATCGAGTTGGCGTTTTGACCTTTGCAATGTGCCCCTATCTGATCGACAGGGCGACCCAGAGAAACTTCACCGTCAAGATGTACAACGAAGTGATATCCGATGTCTTTCCATCCGTTGCCACTGACATGCCAGCCGCGTATCTCGTCAACTGTGTAATCTTTGCCCTCCGGAGTGGCGGTGCAATGGATAATTATTTTATCGATATTTCTCATCATACGGGGAGATTGAGGGATTTCATGCGTGCCGTGAGGACACGATCGAGATTTGCCATTGCTTCCGCCTGTTGGAGGATGAGCTGCTGGTCTTTGGGAGGGACGGACATGAAGCGTGGGGAGTTGATGAATCCGTCAAGGTTTTGGAGGTAGCAGCGATTACGGGTATGCTGCTGTGCGAGGCGTAGTTCGTGAGGTTTCATTTTAATTTTGGATTTTGAATTTTGAATTTAGTTGTATGTTGTATGTTTTACGTTGTATGATTTTGAATTTTGAATTATTCTTTATCACCGTTGTGGTGGTTGATGTTTATGTTTAGATTCAGGAGTGAGCCGGCTATCGCTATAATCTTGGAGAACAGGATAAGGGCGAAGTTGGAGAGTTCACCGACCGGGGGAGAGAAGTAGTCGTAGAGTATCAGCGCCACGGCTATAATTATGAGAGAGATCCCGAGTAGCTGTCTCATGTTGTTGACGTTGGAGGGTTGAATGTTGAATTTCATGTGACAAATTTAGGTGTTGTGTGTGTGTGATAAAAAGACAGGATTTAGTTGTTGGTTGTTGGTCTTTGGTCGTTGGTCGTTGGACTTATTCAAAATTTCACATTCAAAATTATTCAGAGAATTCCGGTGACAGAGGCGAGCGCGAGGCCGGTGAATGGGCGTTTCTCGCAACCGATATACAGGGTGTCGAATGCGTCAGTGCCGTCGGTACGGTGCTCAAGTAGGTCGTCCTGAGTCTCGGCGAGTTTTTCCCCCGCCTTGTTTTTACGGAAACCGAGGCGTCCGCGCTCTACCCCGGCAGCCTGAATCGCCAGGATCAGATCGTCATTATTCTGGCGGTTGAAGTATGGCGTGAGACGGTTGCGACCCTTGAAACCGAGGTTGATAAGGTTGTACTTTTCGTCGTGGCGCATAGGGCTGCCAAGGGGTACGGGCTGGACATGCCAACCGTGCATCTCGAACTCCCGGATTATCGTGTGGCGGAAGTCGATCGTGTTGACCGCGTAGTTGGAACCAAGGGCGGTGGAGTCATAGTAGAAAACGACTGTCTTGTTCTGATGATGGGCGTAATATTGGCAAAAGTCAGCCACCAGAGCCGGGATCTTACGCTCGTATTTGACATAAAACGACTTCAGGACGTTGAGACGTCCGGCATGTTCATCGGGCTGCCCCGCCACGATCCAGTTGATATTTGCGTTGTAGTCCATCCCGATGCATATGGGAGCGTACCGGTCAAGGTCGCGGTCGGCACGGCAGTCCATCGCCTCCGGTATATACTCGAAACCGAAGGAGTCAAGGTATTCAAAATCCGAGGCGTTGTATTTGTTATCCTCCTGCATTGAGGAGTAGAAACCGTCGCGGGCGATCCCGATCTTATGACACATGATGGATGTCTGGAACGTCAGCGGTGTAAGGCTGCGCTTCATGTCGCGAAGGTACTGTTCGCCCAGCAGCTCAATGTTCTCGACGGATGAATATTCCCGGTAATATGTGGCTATCGAACGGAGGCGGTTGACGTTCTGATCAAGGCGGCGAAGATGTCCGCGGAGATATGCCGGGGGCTCCACTCCCCTCTTACGCATCTCAAGTATTTTTTGCTTGAGCCGCCAGATCTCATACACGCCAGCACCGATGGCGTCGATCACTTCAGGATTCATGTTTTTCTCATACTCGAGAAACCACGACCCTTTCTTTGACTGGGGCATATCGGATAGAATGAGCATGGCATGATTGTAGGCATGACGTGAGAAATGCGTCTTGATCCCACCGTTGGCAGGGATAGTCTCGTTATTGAGCTTTTCCGGATCCACAAACTTAGCTTCGTCGACCATAATCCATGAGAGGGTGAGCGAGTTGGCAGCACCCGGACGATCCTGAGAAAGGATAACCGCCACAGAACCGTTGTAAAATGATATGACCTGTTCCCAATCATGGGGCACGGTGATCGGGAGCGCAAACGATTTAGGGGGACGCTTGCCGACGACATAATGTATTCCTCGCTTGTAGCCCCAGCGTTCCCATGCGGCAAAGAGACCAGGGAGGGTGTTAGTGAGACCATGCTTAAATGTAGGGACAACGACCCCTCCGGTAGACCCTGCCATGCGCTGCATCATCTTCAGGGCGTAGGGTGCGGCAATGGAATCGGTCTTGCCCGTACGACGACCGGCGACAACGACAGTGGTGCGCGCACCGATCCACTGAGCGAGGAGCTGGGGACGGTTGAAGTATGTGAGCTTATATTTCGGGTCGGTCAGTATCATCTGTAAGTGGTGCAAAAAGTTTATCTTCCTCGAGGTCGATATCTTCAGCCTCGACGTCCTCAATGTCGGCGAAGTCTCGAGAGAATTCTTTTGTAAGCCTTGAGATATGGTTGTAAACATCGGGGATCGGCTTGATGCCAAGCACAGTGACATCGAGTGTCGGGCAGAACGGCTGCGGCACGATATCCTCGTAAGGCATAGTCATTTCGTCTTCGACATCGACGCGGTTATATTTTGCGTAGTTGGCAGCAGTCATCGCCATTGTGCGTGTGTCCTTGCGCGCCTTCGCCATGGCATAGGTCTCAAGCATCATTTCGTTGGCGCGTGAGCGGTGGAAGTCGCGGCTCTTCTGTGAGAGGAGCGGCACAAGCTGGTGGATGACCGATATGTCGGAGTATGCCGTGGACTGGGAGACGTCGTATCGCGACATGATTGCGTCGCGCAACTGACGGTCTTTCATGGAGGGGTTTGCCAGCCAGTAGTTGTACATGTCGCGTATGCGGGTGATACGCTCCGCCATAGCAAGCGGGTATTTCTGCTGCAGCTCTTCGTCGGTGGCAAGGAGGTCGAGCTTACAAGATTCGAGGATTGACGGGAGAGGCATGAGGCAATTGATAATTGATAATGGATAATTGATAATGGATAATTTTGAATTTTGGATCCATTCAACATTCTACATTTCAAAATTATTTCTATTCGTCGTCTTCCATGTCGAGGAGAGCCTTGTCGAGCATTTCCACGGCTGCAGGGGAGCATACGGATGCAAGCTCCACCATCTTTTTGCGGATCTCGGTCTTTGTGGCTATCTTTCCTTTGAGGTATGCCAGGCGCGCCGGTGATCCGGCAATTGCTATGTCGGACTTGAACTTTTCTTCGGGTATGTCAAGGAGTATGGCTATCTCCGTGGGACGTGTGCAGATTCGCGCAAGCTGCTCAATCGTCTCCAGCTGTTTGGGTGTATATTTCATGGAACGGGACTGACTGACGTGTTATAATGTTTTCAAGATCTGCGGCAAGGGCATCGAATATCTCCGGATCCGTGGTGATTATACCGGATTCGTAGCGGTTGCCGCGAGTGAGGTTCTGGGAGGTGACGAGCGCCACTTTAGATTTTTCGTTTGACACCAGGAGCACTTTAGAATGATTGTTGGCAAGGTGGCAACGACTTACCGTGCGGCGGATGAAGGGCCAGAGAATGAGGGTCTTGTTTGTCGCCTTGAAGTCGAGCACGATGTCAAGCTCCCGGACAAGCCCTTTTTTCTTTATGAAATATAATCTCCGGAGGAACTCCTCGGAGATCGAGAAGGATGTCATGCGGATATCGGCGGGGCCTGTCTGATCAAGGATCCACTGCAGTATATCCGCCACCTGCAGGGTGTCGGTGATGTATGCCTGGGAAGAAGCACCTGATAATGACTTTAGCAATTCATAATGCATAATTAGTCATTAGTTCATTAGTCATTAGTCATTAGTTTGGCGGCTGCCATTTTTTGAGCGAGGGCTATTGTCGGGCTGTTGACCTTGGCGTATGCCTCACGGATCCTTTCGGCAAGTTTTTCATCGGGATTCTTAGCGTATTTGCCGAGGAGCATGTTGCATGTCTTCGCCGCATTTTTCGATGCCGTGCGTGGATCCACCGCAAGGACTGTGGATGAGGGCGGTGTGCCCATGACGTAATGATCATACCTGTTCCAGTTGTCACGATACATGCGATCGTATTCTATGATCTGTTTCGCCCAGGGGTAGCGGTCGGAATCCGGACATGATGAGTTGGAGGGGTTGATGAGCCGGAGGTGTGTGTGGCATTCGCGCATGCGGCGCATGATGTCAAGGTTTTCCTCATAAAGCCTGCGGATCTCCTCCGGGAGCTGATCGTGGTCGGCACGTTTGCCGCGCTGCCATTCGGATTTTTTGGAGGGGACGATACCGCATGATTTTGTAATCCTGTCGACCTGATCCATCATGCCGGCAACCTGTTCGCGGGTGACGCGCTGCTGCCGCTGCATCCAGATCTTGTTCATGTGGTATTCGAGTGCACGGACATTGTTGCGGCGTATGATGTTGTCGTAGAGGATACGGTTTTTTGTGACGCGGAAGAGTATCATCGCGCCTTCCTCAAGAGAGCGGGTGGAAGGGTCGGCGTCGAGCCATGCCTTGATTTTTGGGGTAAGTTCCATTCAATTAGCAATTAGCAATTAGTAATCAGCAATTAGAAATTGATTCAACATTCAAAATTATTTATGCGTTGTTGATTCCGGCGACGAAGAGGAGTGTCTTGCCCTGTGGAAGGAGGAGACGTGACATCGCACCGAGTGTGGATCCTGTGGTGACGAAATCGTCGAAGACTATGATGTTAGGTTCCTCAGGCAACACGTTGAGCGTGAAGACGGCATTGACACGCTGACGTGTGCGGCACATCGCCACGTCTTCATAAAAAGGGATGTCCAATTTCCGGGACAACTCCTGAGAGATAAGGGTGGCGAAATTGCGTACCTTGTGGCGGCGCTTGGGAGTGGTGCACAGGCTCCAGGAACCGTTGGCGACTGACGGGCCGAGAAATTTAGAAAGAAAGCCCGACACGGCATCCGCGAAGTGCGAGATCTCAGCCGGGTCGGACTTTATTTCCGTGAGGGTGCGACCCATCAGGGATTTTTTCCACAAAGAAAGGAACCAGACGCCGGCGCGAGGCACCAGCGCGGGACGATAGTCGAAATTGCACCGGGCTTCCAGGGATTTGTCCCACCCTTTTCTTTTGTGCTCCGCGAAAAGATCTTTGACCGGAGCTGCTCCTGTGTCGAAGGATATGTCGGACGGGGGAACGTCAGCCAGAATCCCGGCTATCGAGGAGAGAAGATCAGACTCCATCACCGGCACTTTCATTGATAGTGCCGTCGTCGGTAACGATTTCCCCTGTGTAGATAGGCGCGTCGATCTCCATAGAAGCCTCGATGGTGATTGTCGTACCTGCAGTACCTGTAGCACCCTGCCCGTTGTCACGGGAAGAAGTGGCGAGTGTGTCGTAATCCTCGGAGCCGATGACACGGTAGTTGCCCATCATGTCCTGCACGAGGAAGACCATGTTTGAATTGAGGAGAGATGCTGTTGCTTCAGCCGCCTCCTGTCCCACCCCGGGATGGACGATCTCCGCGGTGACCTTGAAGGACTGCGAAGGTGGCTCGCCCTGAGTCTCGGACTTGAAGGATGCCTTGTCAGGAAGGTGGTCGATGTAAGCCCATTTGGCACCTTCGGCAAGCTCGAAGTTGCCCTTCATGATGGCTGACGTGATACGTCCGAGCTCATCACGGGTGAAGGTAGGCCATTTAACGATCTTTGAACCGTCGATGCCGTAGACACGACGGCGGATGCCCGGCTTCACGGGGGTACCGTAGCACCACCCGAGAGACTTGAGCAAAAGGGAACATTTATTTGCTGCTGCCACGGTGATAATTTTGAATTTTGAAAGTTGAATGTTGGATTATTCGCCCTGGCCTTGCTGCTCACCTGTCTGCTCACCTTCCTGAGCCCCTCCCTGGTTATCGCCCGGTTTTTCAGGGGTAACGGGAGCTGCCGCGGCAGTCTTAAGCTTGATGAACTTGATGACGCGCTTGTCAAGGGTGCGGAAGTTGAAACCAAGCCACATGTCGGAACACATGGACATCTCGTAATGCCCGGCACGTATAATGTCGACATAGTTTTGATCAGACTCGAGCCATGTGCCGTAGAGAAGGTTTTTCTTCTGAGTGGCGAACAAGATATCAGTGCCGGCAAGCTGTGGTAGGCCAACGAGAGTGAGCTTTCGTGAAGAGCCTTCCACGTATGGCTGCTCATATTCCTTGTTATATGGGACGTCGTGATGTGTAAGGAGGTAAGACTCATTATACATGTCAACGACCTCGGGGGCACAGAACAGGAAGTTCTCCGTCTTGCGGAGGAACGGATCCATGGAGAAGACAAACTTCTTGAGAAGGTCGCAGGTGTTGGTATCATCGAGGACTTCCGGCATCTCAAATAGGTTGCCGTTGGCAACAGAGATATTTCCAGCCTCGATCTCAGCCTTGGCGATTGTGATCACACCGTCGGCGATATCCTCGGTGGTTTCACCTGCGGGATTGCGCTTGCCGGTGATCGCAGCCTGGGCGATAAACTGACCACGGGAAGCTGTAAGCTCCGACATAATGAGGACAGCCTGAGGTGCGTTTTTGAGAGCCTCGCCAAGGTATTTGGAGTTATATCCAAGGGGGAAGTCGACGTAATCGACGGGTGCGAAAGTCTCGATAACGTTGCCATGGAAAGTCTCGAGCTCACGCCATGAGATATCCACGTTGGCATCCGAGGTCTTTGTCTTATTGAAAGGTTTGAACTGGGATTTGCCGTAGATCGATGGCATGCGGCGCTTACCGCGGAGTTTGTTGACTGGAGTGAAGAATTTAAGGACGTCGCCGGCTACAGCGATAGGTAGGCGCTGATACACCGGTGACCACTGCACGGCGAGATCCTTGTATTTCTGGAGCTCGTCGTCAGAGATACGAATTTTAACGTCTGACACGGTGGAAATTTTGAGTGTTGAATGTTGAGTGTTGAATTGTAAGTCGGGAAGGAAGGGAATTGATAATGGATAATGGGGAATTGATAATTCTTTAATTTTTAATTATCAATTTTCAATTATCAATTTTTAATTAACTGCGGTAGGCTTTGGCAAGCTGATCAACGATGCCGTCGATGTCGTCGCCGGGACCGTCGGACTTATCATCCTTGTGCTGTTCCTGTACATTGCCGGTGGTATCAGCTGGTTCCTTCTTGAGATCCTCGACCTTTTTGTTGAGATCGTTGATCGTGGTATCCTTTTCGTTGATCTGAGTCTTGAGGGTGTTGATTTCGGTGTCGCGGGAATCTAAAGCGCCGTTGATCTTTTCAGCCTGGTCTTCAGTAATAGTGAACTTACCGTCGGCAGCAACGAGAGAAGCGCCCAGGAGAGCGGCAAGAGCCTTAAATTTGTCTGGCATTGTGGATTGAGAGTTTTGAGTTGTAAGTTGTGAGTTTTGAGTTGCAGGGCTTGAGTGGTCTGCAGTCTGTTTTCCGTTGTCCTGGTAATCGGGTGCGAAAAGTTTCTTGAGACGTGCGAGGAAGGAATCTTTCTTGAGATCGATCGGTGGAAGCGGGATACCTGCGGAAGCAAGCTCGCTGGCGACCGCTTCGGTGAGCTCCGGCTTTTTGTCCTCGTCATAGGTGGTGATCTCGTCGACAAAACCCCATTCGAGCGCCTGCTGCGGAGTGAGCCACCCACCTTTTTTCATGAGTGCGAGGAGTTCGTCTTTCGTCTTTTTACAGCGCTTGGCGTACATGCCGGCAATGCAACCGTCGATGACATCCTGATCCTCCTTCATTTTCTGGAGCTGGGCGATGTGCGCCTCCAGTTCGTCGGCGTTCATGTAGTCCCACTCAAGCACGAGGTTCATGCATTTGTGCACGAGGTAGCAGGATCCTTCATCGATTGAGATGTGTTTCGCGCCCATGGAGGCTATGGTAGCCGCCGAAGCGTTCATGCCGGCATAATGGACATGTACGTTGCCATGGGCACGGAAAAGAGAAGAGATAGAAAGAGCAGTGTCGACGCGTCCGCCACGGGAATCAATTAGGACGTGAACTTCCTTGTCCTTGTGCTGGTCGAGAACCCAGTTGACGTATCCGGAATCGAAATCCCATCCGCCTACGGATCCACGGAGATATAAATTGTAGTTTCTGGGCATTTTGGGCAATTAGCAATGCATAATGCTGAATGCATAATGCTGAATTAAGAATGATGCCCAAAATTATAAACTTAAGATGTGCCTAAAAAAGACTATAAAACCACGGGGATAGCCGATTTAATGCCAATATGGGTGATTTTGTATGTACGTACAGCAGCGGAACCCGTGGGATCACCCGAGAAATCGGAGTATTCCACGACCGGATAATTCGGTTCCCTCGAGCCTATGAGCCAAGAACTGCCGTTGACGCATTCCACGACAAAGGCAATCCCCACACCTTCAGGGAGCCGGAGCGAAGAACGAAACTCGAGAGTGGATTTCTCCTGACGGGAACCGTTAACAACCGTACCATCACATTTCAAGGTGGGCACCCCTGCAAAGGGTATTTTTTCAAGAGAATCACGATACATCGCCACAGCGCCGCCACAAATGCCTGTAAGCATGACATAAGGGGGCAGAGAGGCGCACATCGTAAAGTATATCCGGCGAATGCCGGGGAGAGACCGGGGAAGCATTGTAATTTTGAATTTTGAATTTTGTTTTACGTTGTCAGTTTTCCGTTGTCCGTAGTCCGATTTTGGGCAATGGAGAATTGTCCATTATCAATTCCGACTTGCGTGCGGAATGTGCGGAATGTGCAGTCTGGTAATTTTTGCGTCTGAGGTAAACTCGATTTAACAGATTTTAACTTTCTTGTAAGGCTGTCTTTTTCCGCATACGATGATACATCTGGCGTATGGTCTCCCAGTTTTTCTCGGTACGCTCGATGCCATGGCGATCCATGAACGCATATATTACATCCGTGATCTGTACATCATGGGTGAAGAGCGGAGACAGCTCCCGCCACATCATATGGTGGAACATTCTTTTGATTGTGGAGACAAGCGCTTTTTTGCCGGCTTCCGGAAGATGGTTGTACAGCCGCGGGTTGATCCCTTTGAAAGTGGGAACTTCCACTGGGATCTCCCCTGAATGATCGTGGTACGAAATATCCACACGCGGGCATTTGGATAGAAGGCTCTGCATAACCGCGCGGGGAGCTGACCCACGGGGAAATTCGACCCGTGCCGTTTCGGGATTCCAATATTCATTTTTGAGCCACTGGTGTAGATAATCAGGCACGCTGATATAAATTGAAAATTGCGACATAACGAGGAAAAGGATTGAAGATAGATTTTACGCAAAATTAAGTAAATTTTTCGGAACTGATGAAAAAAATAATTCACAAATAGATTAAACCATTTAATTTTTTTGAGAAATTATCGGCTGACAAGTCGGAAATGGCTGTACATTCGTACGGACGGACTAATTCAAGCGATGATTCAGGATGTTACGACCGTACTTTTAATTGTGCAAAAAGTACGGAATTCGTACGGTGCCCGATCCGAATTTGTACACTCGTGCAAAAGTGCGCCATCGTGCGGGAAAAGTACGATATTATTTTATTGATTTTCAATTTCTTTATTATTAACCGTACGAATGTACTTTTATTTCTAAGTTATAGCACGCAAGAAAAAAATAATTATAGGGATGTTTCACGTGGAACATAAATAATTATAATGCAATGCTTTAACCGCATAATAAGGGTATAAAGATACAGAAGGCATGTGTGGCTCCCCGGACCCCTCCCGAAATTCGTACGGCATAAAGTACGGGGGAACGATTGTTCTATTTGTCGGATTTCCCGAGCGACGGCACACCCGCACACTGTCCCGACATTCTTACTCAGGGGGCGCGGGGGCGAGGGCAAATGCCAATGAGCAATTAGTAATTAGCAACGATCAGTTATGTCGCAAATAGATTAAGAAATGTTTGCATATGTGGTTGACTTTTGTTAACTTTGTGAGTAATTTGGGGTGTTATATGCGTATGCATGCATGATAAATGTATGTATATATAAGGTTTCATGGTGTTTTAAGAATAGTAATGCATTCTGAATGTCATAAGTGAAGAATAGGTGTGCAATCTGAATGTCGTAAGTAAAGAATAGATGTGCAATCTGCACGTCAACAGGTGAAACAGAAAGGAGCGCGGTGTCGTGATGATACCGCGCTCCCGCTTTTTGCTGTGTGTAGTACGTTATTCTTCGTCAGGATTGATTACCGTGATCTCGTGGACGGCAAGGGGATCCCGGCGCATCATCCATCCGTGGGCTCCTGTTTCGGAGAAGTGAGGCCGGAACCCGAGCTGAGCCATCGCGAAGGTTACCTCCGATTCGGAAAAGCTGCACATGTCCTGAAGATCGTTGACGATATCGGACGATGTGCGGAGTATCACGCCGTTGCCGGGCTCCATTGCGGGCGCGTATCCCTTGAGATATCCTTCGAGTATTATGCACCATCCCGGCTTTTGCGCCGGAGTATTATCCCTACGTTTTTTTCTGCTGCTGTTCATAATGCTTATTTTAAATGTTTCAATAAAAGATTCAATCTCGTCTCGTAGCAAGACAATGTCCTCGATCTCATCGAGGAGGATAAACCCGTTAGAATACCCTCCCACATTGCTCTCGATCTTTACAGTCATCGATACGCTCCCTGTCCCATCGTCGACAACGGGCGCTATGGAAAAGTCGAAATCAGGAACCGGTGATTGCCTGGCACTCATGACGCGCCTCCTTCCGTTATCATTGGGCGGTAAGCCCCGACCTGTTGAACATGCTCGTGACACTTGGGGCAGATGACCCTGATGTTTTCTCCGGAGTTGCGATCCGGCGCGCCTTTCGGGAGTAAATGGTAGAGAGTGCAGCGCAGGTTGATATCATTGCCACACAGCTCACACCGATAGCCAGCCTTCTGCAGTCGCCACACCTTGGCGTGTGTGCGATATCTGTTGCGATGGGGATCCCGTCGCTTGAGGGCATCCCGGGTGATATATATGTTCCAGCGAAAAAAGCGGATCCGGAGGTAACGAGATTTTACTGCAGTATTCATAGGCAACCTCCTTCCCTTGTATAGTCGATGAGATAACGGGCGCAGTCTTCCGGGAATTCCCTCTCGAGCCGACGCTGGATCTCTTCCCGGATCTGGCAATTGTTAGTAATATGGCACAACACGGGAGCATATGAGATTGAGACCACGACCTTTTCTGATCCGTTGGCGGGATACCGGATACTTATTTGTCCGGGAGTGTGATGAAATTCGAGTGAGTTGCCACGATATGACCTGTTGCAGATCTCAACAAGCATGTTGAGATTCTTGACGAGTGCCAGGAGTGTGGATTCCTCGAGGAGAGTGTGCTCGAACTGAGAAGCCGCCGCCTGAATGATCCTCGCTTTTGACGTGCCTATTGAATAGAGCGTCACGGATTCGACAAACTGCATCATTTGTCACCCCCTTTCTTTTCCCGGAGGGAATCGGAAGCCCACATGGCGAGGATACCGACGATGCCGGAGGTGTACATGACCGTGTCGGCGTCGAAAATAAGCGAGATGTAAACCACGATCGCGCAGAACAGCGCGAAACGGTTAAGAGCCTGAGATGTAAGGCTGTTGCGGACTGCGGCGAAAATAGCCGGGAAATTCACGCCTTTTCCGGAGCGTGATGCCGGGATCGATATTGCTTTCATTGCATCAGGGTTTGTTAGCAAGGCAGTGGTAAAAACACCAAAACGGCTGCCGATACCGTTGCTAACAAACCCTGACAGTGTCCGTTGCCGAGCACTAAAAGAATTTCGGTATAGGCAGCCGAATTTTGGCTGTTTGAAAATATGTATAACAAGGGTACAATGACCCCTATTCTATGGGCATAAAAAAAGCCCGTACGATAATGTCGAGCAATAACCGATGCCCGGCGGAACAGATGATTCTGTCAGTTGTTTGTTAGCACTGCAAAGGTAGTGCTAATTTTTGAAATTGCAAATAAATTTGAGAAATTTATTTTCGCTTTCTTGCAAGAGCAAATGAAAAGCCGGCCTCTTTTTAAGAAGCCGGCTTCAAATTTAATTTAATTATTTAAGATCCAACAATGGATTTTTGTCTAAACGAGAATCACGTAATTTTGCAAGAGAATTTTCAGCCTCAATCCGCCTGCTCTTTATTGATTTTTCTTCCTCCTTAAGAGATGCAATCCTACGGAGAAGAGATAATTCCTCCTTGTTTTGTTCGATCGTCTCCTGCAGTGAACCCGCGAAATGTACATAAAGAGCATGGTAGCACTCAGATTGGAAACGGATTACGCTTTCACGCGAAGCTTCGGCAACGTTTCTTGGGTTGATGGTGAAAAGCCATCCGAAAATAAATTCGAGCGGAAGGCATACCATTTCCCTCTCCTTTCCGTCGGCAGCAACTATCACCCCCAGGGTGACGGTTGGGCCGAGAATCGGATGCTCTTGCAACTTGAGATGCTGTGTCTGGAAAGCAACACCAATTGCTTCACAAATTGGCTTAACGGGTACGAAAATCTGAGATTTATCGTCCTTGACGGCGAAGATTTCAACGCCATTGATGATTTGAATTTTTAATTTCTCCATGTTATGTCTTAAATAGATTAAATACGCTACAAATATATAAACTATTTGCGACATAAACAATATTAATTTAATTTATAGTAAAGATTTATTTTTTCCTTTTGACGACCATACCGGTAATATATGGATGAGATCCGACAGGAGAATTAGCCACATAGTCGATCGCGCGTTCAAGCTTCAAATTAATAATAGCATCACCTCCCATTTCCAAAGCAGCTCTCGATGCTTCTTCAAGAACAGATTCATAAGTAGCACTCTTCCATTCACCTTTTTTCCTTTTTGTTTTAGTCTCCATTTTGTCAGAATTTCCATAAATAGGATCTCCCTTCTCCCCTAAAATCTGAACTTTTTCAGATTTACCTGAATCAAGATATCCAGATTTCTGCTCGACCGTGATACTCCCGACCGGATCGTACTCAAAGTTTACAGAATTTGATTCTGTAATGAATACTTTCCCGTTGAGCCCGGCTTTAAAGTAGTCGACGGAATAGACACCGTTTTGAAACCAAGTGACCGGCTGGCTTATTTTACAACCTGACAACGAAACGAGGATGAAAGCACTCAATAGAATAATAAATTTTCTCATAAATTGGCTTTTGATGTTAGTTTAAGTTCCGTAAAATTACGGAATTTAAACGAGACGGGCAAATAAAAAAGCCGGGAACCGTGCGGCTCCCGGGAATGGAAAAACTATATGTTATCGAACTTTGATTCATGGTAACTCGTCGGCAATCTCGGCGAGTTCCGTAGAGAGAGTGTAGAGAGCGTTGCCCAGAGTGTGAAGCTCACCGGGAGTGAACTCAGCGGGCTTGCCGTTTTTCATGTGACCGTTGATCTTCTGGGAGAACCAGGATCCGGATTTACCGAAGAAACGCTCAGCGACATAAGAGCAGTTGAGCACCTTTAGGAGATCGGACTGTTTGAGCCCCTCGATCATCCCCATTATTTCATCTTTCTGTGAGATGTTGTTGATTACAGCCTGCATATAACTATTGTTTTTACAGGAACCCTCCGGGGAGGGTTCCATGTTAAGATTAATCATTTTTGATTTTTTTGAGAAGCATATTGAAAGAAATTCTCACTTCCCGTTCGAACGTAGTCCTTAAACCTTTGTCCTTGATAAGGCGGAGGGAGTCGATCATTCCGACAAGGTTTTCAACCTCCTTTTTGTATTCTTCTATCGATAACATATAAGTTTTAGAAAGTTTTGTGCCTTATGGCATTACAAAATTAGTAAATTTTTCTTTACTAACAAAATTATTCAGTAAATATTTCTTTACAGGATGTAATTTTTTTCTTTAACACGATAATTTCCCGGACTGGAGTGTCAGTCGAACAGAGACGGGGAGTCGTCGAGGCTTGCGGACCGGATCTTCTCGAGGTTGGAGCGTGCCTCGTTGCGCTCCGCCTTGATCTCCTTGACGGACTGTTCCGCCTCGATAACCTTTTTATCGAGCATGTCGAGCCGGGCGACAGCGTCGCGTTCCGCGGAATCGAGCTCCCGGAGTTTGCCGGAGCGACCGAAGAAATGGTTGTAAAGGATGTCGTAGCACTGGCGGCGGTACCGACAGACAGCATCACGGGCTTCCGGAGCCACTTTACCGGGATTGATTGTGGCGAGCCATCCGTAGACATCACGGAGACGGATGCAATACATTTCGCGCTCTTTTTTATCGGCGGCAACTGAGGTGATAATCACCCCAGTTGAAGCGAAGAATTCATCTTCCTGGAGTTTTGTCCGTTGAACTTTCGCATCTATTCCGAGAGCTTCACAAACGGGTTTGATCGGGACGAAAATCTCTCCTGATTCCGAAGAAACGGCGAAGATCTCAGAGCTGTTGATCCTGCCAATTGAAATTCTGTTCTGTTTTTCCAATGTCGTTATTATTTTAATGGGTGAAACTTTATCAAAAGAAAGATGGAGACGGCATCATCCCGACGACGCCTCCAGAGCGAATTTAACGATTAACGAATAAATCTCATGTTGGAAAACCGGAACCGAATCCGGCGTATTCTTTTACCGGGTTTCGCCAATCGTTTAAATTCTCCACAAATATATTATCTATTTACGACATACACAAGATTAATATTAACAATTTACGATATTATTACATAAAACCCATTGTAAAACATAAAAAAATAATCCGACACATATACCACGCGGAGAGAGGTACGAACGAAGCCCCGGTCAGTCTATATCCGGCAAGAGAGCCAAACACACGCATAACATATTGGAAATAAATAAATTATCTTACAATTTTACACAATATATTATCAGATAATCCGTTATATATATAGAAGATGGGAACAAAAAAGCCCCCTACCTATCTTCTCAGACATTCGGGGGCAGAGTTAAATTTCACCGCAAAGATACCACTTTGCACAACCATTTCAAAATCATGTTGAAAGAAATTTTGCGGGACACGCAAAAAACATCCGAACGCAAAAGGGTGATGTTTGTTCTCTCCATCCCTGACGCCATCAAGGGGGATGCAAATCCTATCGATGTAATCCACGCCACGCCAAGCGAAGCACTGCAAGCCGTGGAATATACGGACGGCATGTATGAGCTTTATCTGACCATGCGAGAAGCCAGAGCCGCCGAGAAATTTTACAGAAACAACCATTAACCCTAAAGCCATGAACACAACGACATTCCCCACCTCCCTTTTCGATTTCGATTTCTCCGCTGAAGAACTTCCCATCGGGAAAGACTATGATTCTGCGGAAGAGCTGCTAACACTCCGCAAGCGACATGCCGAAAGGCTCTCCCCCACCCCGACAGATAACCCTCTCGCACCGCGCACCGAAGACCCCGAAGAGCTTCAAGAGCGGCTTGGCGCACTCCGCGACATGGCTGAAAGAGCCTTGCAGGAGGAACGGATGCAAGCCTATTTCAGGCTACTTGACAGCATAGACGCATACGAGGCTTGCACGGTGGCGGAACCTAAGCCAAGACCCTCAAATTACGGCATCCCCGAGGTAAAATTAACCTATATCAATGACACGCAAAACGCACCTCAAGTAAAAGACTCCCATTCAATGGCGGAACATCTCCGCGCAACTTACGACAAAGGGGAAATCGGCTACAGAGAATTTTTCAAGGTGGCATATCTTAACAGGCAGAACAAACTTTTAGGCGTGCAAACAGTGGGGATGGGTGGATTAGACATGTGCCCCGTAGATGTAAGGGTTATTTTCACGGGTGCGCTACTTGCAAGAGCATCAAGTATTATCTTATGCCACAACCATCCGAGCGGCACACTAAAGACATCGCTACAAGATGACAACCTCACTAAACATATAAAGGATGCAGGCAAGCTGCTGTCAATCCCATTGCTTGACCATGTGATATTGACATCTGACGGATATTACAGCTATGCCGACAACGGCAAAATATATTGACACAAGGACACCCCTCCAGACCTCGTGAGGGGTGCTTCCCTGCCTTTTTCAGGTATGATAAAAAGCTGACATTTAGCCGATTTTCAAGAGCGTAGGGACGTGTATTTTTAAGGATTTTTGCGTTTTTCCAGGGGTTAAAAAACGCAAGAATCTGTCTTATAACGAAATAGGGGGTCAAAAGGGGGAAATTTTCCCCTTTTTCCGTCGGAAGACCCTGCGCCCATCCTACGAAAGGAACGAATTTTTGCCCTTTTTCGGGTGCGGAATATGCAAGGGGGTGCGGTGGGGAGCCAAGGGTGAAGAGTGAAGGGTGAAGAGTGAAACCGGAGACGGGCGGTAACGGGCATGACAAAGGCTCCCAAAGCCTAACGATGTGAGGTACGGTAACGTGCCCTTTCAGCCTTGGGAGCCCCCAAATTAAAACCTAAAAAACTGCTCAAGAACAGGATTCTCACCTGTGTGCCGCCCCTTCAGCGGCACATTTATAAGAAACTACTTACATCTGAGGTTGCGTAGAGAGCGCAACCTCCTGGCACGCTCGACCGAAGTCTTAGCCCCGGATACCTGATCGCCGGAATAATTACGGTGGAGCTGCAACTTGCGGCCGAGAGTGACCTTACGATTGTTCTGCCGTCTTCCGGGCCAAATAGATGCCCGGTAATCTTGTCTGCTAACTGGTTGATATTCCATGATTGTATTATTTATTAAAAGGGTTTCAGATCACGGTGCCTTCGGGATTGAATGTCCCGGGGGTACAGAATTGTTCGGGATGACGCTGAAGCTGAGGATTATTCATATCCTCATGGAAAAGGCGTTGGGAAGTCCAGCCCACCACAACTTCAGGATTGACAATAGCCAAAGCTCCGGAAGATTGTTGAATCAACAAACAAGACTCGTGGACTTCCAAAAGCTTCCCCCAGATGTCTACGTTCATCCATTCCTTTTTTGTCAATATCATTATTGCCAGACCCTTTTCATCTTTGGATAGTGGCTGTGTGATCAAGCGTAAGAAATGCCCATTGACAGAGACAATCTTAACGCCTGTGTAATGCTTAACTGTAATCATAATCAATTGCATATCGGATGAGTGATGACTGATATTAAAGATCACGCCCCATTCTTTCCATGTCGCCTGCCATCAGGAGATTTTTTTACCATATCAAACACTGGATCAATGTAGACAGCCACCAACTTCTTATATAAAGAAATATTCGCCTCCAACGTATCAAGGTTCGCCTTCAGCAATCTCTTATACAGGATATCGTAATAGATCCTTGCGGCGGTACAGCCGATCAGGAATCCAACAGCACCAGCGAGCATAATATATTTCCAATCCATAATTTCAGCTGTCATACTTCGGGGGATTTTTGTCAGCCCATTTTGCTCCAAGAAAGAAGGACATACTGAAAATTAATTTTCCTGAGAATCCCATATCAGGCGCGTCCTTCGTTATTTCCTCAAATTTATCTGACAAGGCGTCCACCCATTCCTGATCGGAAGAGAAAGAGGATTTAGGATGCCCGTCAGCCCATTCCGCACCCAAAGAGAATATCATCAAGGAACATAATCCCGACATCAGCCTGTCAGGTGACTCTCCTTTAAGCTTTTCCATGATAAGCTTATCACCAGCCTCTACAATTTCACGAGAACGGACTTCCTTGTCAAAGGTACGCCTTTTATCCTTTTTTGAGGATTGATCATCTTTGGAGATATCCTCAAACTCGACATCAACGATGTCATCGGATATTGTGGTAGAGCGGGATGACCGGGATTTCTGACGACCATGAAAATTTTTCAAAAGATCATCCGGATTATAGCCGAATTGGGAAAAATTAGGTTTAAACATAACTATATATCTATTAATTATTTTATACTATACCGATTAATAATCTCGAGACTGAGCAGCTGTTTTTCATCGTGTAGATCCAGGAACGCGGCACAGTCGGGGGTTGGCTCAAGGTAATCGACAGAGACATAAATGTCAGACATAAATGAATCTACCTTGGAGACCTGACCCTTGACGGGCAACGGATAACCTGTAACCGACGGCGGTACCAGGACAAAATCTCCTTTACTGAGGTGTAGCAGTTCAGAGGGTGTCATAGTCGGAGGATGTTATGGTGAAACACTGGTCGGCATCGTGGTCGAAGACACACCCGCCGATAACCGTAATGTATTCCTGGCCATGTGCGGTGGAATCGGGGACGCAGAAGTCGATACGGTCGAAGCGTTGCGAATATTCCGCCACAGCCTCAAGCATCTGTGAGCGCGATACCCTGTCGGGTGAAACGAGGCGTATGAACATCCCGGAAGGCGACTCCTCGATAACAGAGAGGGCGCGGGGGAGCGCGTCGGACCCGTCGGATCCTGACGGTGCGCATCCGGCAGCAGCCAGAAGCGGAAGAATGAATAAAAATTTTTTAACTGTCATAAGTAAATTATTTAAAAAGGTGAATTACCGGGTATTTCAGAGCGGCGTTTCTCCTGGGACCAGACGGTGAAATATTCGGTGCCGCCTGACTTGTCGTTGATCCCGATGAAGGACTCGTTGGGATGAAGCGGTTTCCAGTCGTTATAAAACTCGCCCTTGGCGTTAGCCTTGTTGATGTTGAAGTCGTAGCCCTTGAACTTGCAGTAAGCCTGTATTTTCATCATGAAGTTGGTGCGAGTGACACCGTGGCCAGTGTTACCTGCAAACTCGAAGAACTCCTTGAGAAGGTCATTACGTTTCTCACGCTCGTTGAGATGAGATCCGGAGGGGTCATATCGCTCTTCAGCCCACTGCAGCAGAGATTCGGACATCTCCTGACGGAGAGAACGCTTCTCGATCATCTCCATGGGCGGCGGCACATGCCCCTGCCCTTCCTTGCCCCAGACCTCGCTGAAGCTCCGGAGATAGTACATGACACACTCCGCCATGAGGTTATCAAAGAGAGTCCACTGGTAATCATCCCAGTCGTCGAACAGCATGTGGTGAAAATCGTCGACAGGTGAATGATCGGCATTGTACCAGTTGGAAAACTCCATGTACGAGATACGACGCCGGATAGATGACTCCGAGGAACCTTTTATCGTGTGATTGGTGGTGATGATTATTTTCGGGGACTCGTCGACGGGGATATTGTAGCGGTCTTTCCCCTTGGGATTGACCGACATGTTACCCGTGATGGTGGCGAAATAATCCTTGAGGTTGAAATTAGGCCGGACGTCGTCGATCAGGATGCTGCGGGTAGCCTTGGACACCGAAGAGAACAGGAACTGATCGGTGCCCTGGATATTCCCGCCGTCGATAGTGACCTGTGACTTTATACGGCCGATAGCGTCGGCAATAAGGGATTTACCGGCACCGCCATGGGACTGCCCCACCTCCGTCATGAGATGATCCTGCACGACCACGACCTTGCGCTCGTTGGCCGGTTTCCAATCGCAAAGCAGATATCCTACGGTGGTGACCTTATTGACCAGGTGATGCACCCATTCAAGCTGCTCCTCACGCGTGATGTCCCGCTCTGCGTCATGAGGGTAATAATTATTCGATGTATTGAGAAGGTACTGCAGAAACTCACACTTATGAGCGTCGTTGGTAAACTCCACATGGAAGCCGTCGACATCACGGGTGATAGACTTTATAACCGGGACCCGATTGAAATTACGCGGCACGATACGGGAGCGCCAGATGTTGAGAATCGGCTTGTTAGGCGTGATGGATTCTGCGGTGATCTCGACCTGTCCGTTGTTGTAGTACGTGCGCTGCAGTCCGCGCTCAAATTTGGAGAACTCGTCGGAAATTATCTGGAGACGCTCAAGCTTCTTGTCCGGAAGCACGACGTCGATCTTGGAGTTGAAATACTCGTGTACGAGCGGATCCTTAGTGTTTGTGGCGATGTACTGACAGATAAAGTCGCGCACCTCGAAAGGAGCGATCTTGTCAATGATGCCGTCGTCGATACGTATAAACTCGAAGCCGGAGGCGGATTCGTCGGAATTGCGCATGCGGCAGAACCCGTATGCGTTGAGGAACTTGAGTGTCTCGGTGTAGTTGAGCACCACTTTCTTGCGATCCTTGCTGTCGAGCTCGATGCTGAAGATATCCACATCGGACGAATAGCGTGACATGGGGAGCATCTCCCCATTCTCAACCTTGTAGGATATACCCCCGATCTTGAAGACACCGACGCTATCGAGACGATCGCGGTGACGATTGAAGAACGCCTGACGGTCGTTGAGCAACCAGAAGTCGCGGATCTTGGCGTCGGATATCGCCGTAATCTTGTGGATATCGACGTATTTCCCCTTGCCGTCGTGGGAATTCATCGTAATGTCGATGTCTTCGATCAGATCTTCCTCCCGGCACTTGAGTGTGTGGGTGAGAAGGTCGTCGACACCTTTGTCATTACCTTCATTGTGATTGACGTGCCCCCACCAGATCTCAACGTCGAGCTTGAGATTATGCAAGGTGCGCATGAACTGGCGAAACTTGATGACTGCCGAAGAGAATGATATCGGGCGCTTGTCTACACGGTCGCCAAGGGTGATATCGCGGTGAAGATCCTCCCAGTCGGCATCCATCATGAGGACAACGTTGTCAACGGTGCAGACGGTGGCTATGTCCTGGATATCCTGCAGGAGCCCTTCTTCGGCGGTACCGAAGTTGTTGATCCCCTGAATACCGATCGAGAGCATACCGTGTTTGCAAGCCTTCTCAGCCTTCTTTTCCCCTTCCTGGATAAACAGCGTGTCAATGTGGGTTTTGGACAGGAAACGCTGTCGGATCTTTTCGGGGATGTAGGCACGTGACGGTGCGCCCGGAGGTGTCTGATACTTCATCGCCTTGCCGTCGCCGGACTTGTGGATATCCGGATTGGCGTAACGCGCCCGGACATACTGCCGAGGCACTGAGGATCCCTTTGCCTTGTAGGTGACGGGACGGCGGTGAAGGTCGTAGTAATAGATGAGCATGTCGTCGCCCATGGGGTCGGGGCGGAAGTCGGAGGAGAAGCGCCCTTTGCGGAAGGGAGACTCGAAGTACTCGGACTTGCCGTCGTTGATCTTGAGGGTGACGTCTGCCTCGGTGAGTCCGGAGGAATAAAGCTGCATCTGGCAGAAGGTGGACTTGAGGCTTTCTGTAGCAGCCTTTACCGCTTCGCCACGTTCATCGTCTTCCGTACGGATATAAATTCCTCCTATTTTCGCCGTCTCCTCGACAGCCTGAGGGAATTGATCCTTGCCATACCCCTTATAGTGCATGAGTGCAGATATCGGACCTGAGAAACCTTCTCCGCATGACCAGCATTTCGCACAATTGTATTTAGAATTGTGCGTGACGGAGAATTTTTTCTTCTTGCCACAGAACGGACAGTCGATATCCTGCTTTGATTTCGACTGATCCGCGCCGTCGATGATAAGGCGGATATCGACATTGCGGTTGACGTCGTCTATTGTACGTTGACTATACTTTGCCATTGAAAATATCGTGTAGCGACGCATACTTCATGAACTCGGCCCTGGAGTGAATGCCGAGACGTGTGTACGCGTTGCGGATGTGGTTATGTACTGTGTGAGCCGAGAGGCAGAGAGACTCTGCTATGTCTGCCTCCGACATGCCCCTGTAAAGAGGGGCGAGAACACGAAGTTCGGCAGCTGACAGGCGGTGGGCAAAAGACGGACGGCATATCACATGGTCATACCGGCATTCCCCCCTGAGCGGACATTGAACCACCTCGAAATTGCATTGTCCGGACGCAGTGATATCCGGTATGTGATCAAGGTGCGCGAAATTGCACCGTATGAACCGGGATACTATCCGGAAGCGGTAGTAAGGCTGATTGGGAGCACATGAGACGTATTCCCCCGACAGAGCCTTAAAAGCGTCAGGATAGAAGGTGGCGATCATTTCCGCTATGTCACGAATAAGATCAATGTCGGATTCGGTAAGCCGTGCCACGGCACCATCCTTGCGGTACCACACTTCCGCTTCGTATGTAAAAAATTCGAGATTATCAAACAGCATAGACGTATCAATTTAATCAATTTGCGACATCCGCGAAGATATCAACTCCCAATATCTTGCTAATTTCGGGGCGGTAAAATGGTGGAATCTTTGTTCTGCCACTACGCCAATTAACCACGACGTCTTCGGAAATGCTAAACCTAAGTTGCATTTCTTTAGACTTTTGTACCGAAACCAAATATGGTAGCGAAGAAAGGTGTTTTTTTAATGCCTCATTTGCGGTCATATATTTGCCAGAATTAAATAACTTCCGTAATTTTGCGGGAGCAAAGTAAATAAATAAATTCCGGATATTAACTATTTGCGATATTGTTTCTCAAATAATTAATATTATTTAACATTTTGAGACATGAAACATATCGGACAATTATTGAAGAGCCATATCGAATCGCGTCACTTGGTAAAGAAGGAAATCGCTGCCCAAGTGGGAATTACATATAATTATCTGTCAACGATTTTTACAAAGGAGACAATCGACCTCTCTCTCTTTGAGAAATTGTGTATCGCAACCGGATTAAATCCTCATACCGCGTTTGATTATCCCGTTATGGCAAGTAAAAGCTTTTCCGACATCTCCGCCCACACGAACATCGGGGACGCGTCAGTGCAGATCGGGCAACATGCCTCGGTGATGCAGCAGCTGCTCGACGAAAAGGACCGTATAATCGATGGGAAGGATAAGCTGTTGGAGGAAAAGGATAAGTTGATCGCGGAAAAGGAGCGCATGATCAAATTTTTGACAGAGTCACGCAAATAAAAAAACGGGACAGCGTTGCTCCCCCTTTACTTTTTTTACTAATATATAAATATTCACAAGCCGGGTTAAACAGCTAAAAATTAGGGGTGTTTATTCCTTTCACCCCGACAGGAGAGTCTGATTCTATGAGTCAGACTTTTTTTGTACCTATTATCCTGCCATAAATCAGAAAGGTCCCGTCAGGCTGAATGGCATTCAGACGCCGCAACCATCCATTGAGATATTTCCAGGCGGCGCGACACTGCCTGTAATGTTGTTCCCTTGCCTCGAACACCATTTTAAATAATCCAAGGAAATCGGCCTTGTTTATTGCCGCCAACGTCTTGCCGCCAACTACACCATCATTTTTAACTCCGATAATCTTCTGTGCTTTCTTGATCGTCCCATAACCACTCGCCCAGACCCAATCGACCAACAGATTGGCTATTCCCTGGCTTTCTATGTAATCTCCTTGCCACTTGTCCCAATACATAGTCTTTAAAATCTCTTTCCACTCCTCAAAACTTATATTGAGAAGATCATCCTTCGTAGCATCTCCCAACCCTTTTGAGTTTTTATAATGAGAATATGTAGTCAAGGTGACATCAATCATGGTAGCTCCTCCGGGATCATCCTTATCATCACTCCATCCTCTTCTTTTAGCCAGAAGGAATTGTTCTTCCAAAGGCAACACAAGCTGTTTGCCATTCTTTCCATAAACTCCCGCTGCAAAATGCAGTATAAACGGAATCATTTTCTCAAAATCTGCCATGTTTTTTATCACAAAATTATAGTGGCCCACCTCCCGCAGTCTCTTATACTGAAACTTTGTGTTCTTATGTTTTTACGTCAAAAAATTGTTTGCTAACTTTGCATTGTAAATTACTCGAATATGGATTTTAGCAAAATAGAACTTGACGTACATACACATACAGTCGCCAGCGGACATGCTTACAGTTCACTACAGGAAATGGTAAAAGCTGCCTCGGGAAAAGGATTAAAATTGCTTGGCATCACCGAACATGCACCAGGAATACCCGGCACATGTGAACCGATTTATTTCAGGAATCTCCATGTAGTGCCACGCAAAATGTATGGGATCGATCTTATGCTCGGTGCAGAAGTGAATATTCTTGACAGCAAAGGCACTCTTGATATGGACGATAAGCTTATGGCAACACTTGATCTGCGTATTGCAGGGATACATTCTCTTTGTTTCACTCCAGGTACAAAAGATGAGAACACAGCCGGAATGATAACGGCAATCGGAAACCCATTTATCAATATTATAAGCCATCCCGGCGACGGCACGGCGGAACTCAATTTCGAACCGATTGTTGTTGCCGCTAAAGAAAACCATACATTATTGGAAATAAACAACAGTTCATTGAAGCCGATACGACACAAGGATTCGGCTCGCGAAAACAATCTTGAAATCCTCCGCCTTTGTAAAAAGTATGACGTGCCGGTAATTCTTGGAAGCGATGCACATATTTCATTCGACATAGCAAACTACGAATTTCTTCCATCACTGCTTCAGGAAACAGAATTCCCGGATGACCTTATCATCAACACATCTGTAGACAGATTCAAATCCTATCTAAGATTGAAGTAGAATCTTTGGATATATATGACCAAATAAACGCCTTTACAATCAGATTACTCTTTCAAGCCCCAATATTTGCATGCATTAAAAATTGTTATCCAGTTGACATTCAATACGAAATATTGTAATCGCAAGATATAACAATAAAAATTTCAAGAAATTTCGACAAAATATTTGCAAGGATTAAAAAAAGTTTATAACTTTGCACTCGCAAATGAGAGGTAAAGGTGCGAAGCCAAGCCAATCAAATGTATGGAGAGGTGGCAGAGTGGTCGATTGCGGCGGTCTTGAAAACCGTTGAGGGT
>CAJTZQ010000036.1 GCA_910583795.1 uncultured Muribaculaceae bacterium | reverse complement strand
ATTGACTTGGCTGCCATAAAAATTTTATTGAATCAAATTTAAACAGTTTCTAAGAGTATGTTTTACGTTTACCTTATGAATTCTTTATGGCCTTTTCCGGTCAATTCTTAAGCTTTCGTTCAGTTGTCATGGAACCACTCTTTCTCTCAATCTAAAAATTGGCTCGAAAAATTTCTCTAAATATTAACATAAGCTAAAAGTAAATTTACTTTAAAAATAGTTAAATTTTAAATAAAACATTGTGTTCTGTCATTAATATTAAACTATTCATACGTTCTATTGTCAAATGAATAACAAGAACGATATGTAAATAAGTAGTTTTTGACAGTTCAGATAATTAAAGAGGTAAAGATTATGAAGCATCAACTTATACTGGCAACAATGTTGGCTTTAGGAGCTCCGGCAATCCTCGCTCAGAGCTACTTTGACGACGATATCTATTATAATCCCAAAAAGGATAAGACAGCTACACAGACTGTAAAGAAAAAGAAACAGTCTAACTATATCGCAAACATGGCAGATATGGATGTAGATGCTTATAACAGAAGGGGAGAGCAATACTATACGACTGCCATAGACACAATTGGTAGCCGGACGGAAAATGGCGAAGACTTTGTGTATACACAGCAGATTCAGAAATACTATAATCCCACTATTGTTGTCGACAATGCCGATATGCTTGGTGATGTTCTCGCAAATGCTTATGGCAATGTAGACATCGTTATTGATGCAAGCGGACTCCCGGTATTCGCCCCATATAGTTATGCATGGAGTTATCCATGGAACCGGTGGGGATATCCCGGTTGGGGTATCAATGTCGGTCCATGGGGGTGGAATGTAGGTTTTTATGATCCTTGGTATGCATGGAACTGGGGTTGGAACTGGGGACCCTCTTGGTCATGGGGTCCTTCATGGGCTTGGGGCCCGTCATGGGGTTGGGGTCCATCCTGGGGTTGGGGTCCCGCTTGGGGACCATCCTGGGGGCCAGGTTGGGGTGGAGGTCCACGTCCTCCTATGGCAGACTTCCGTCCTAATGGTAATCGGCCTGTAGGCCCTCGTCCGGGGTGGTCTGGCAACACGCGCCCGGGTGGTAATTTGGCACATAGGGGTTCAGGAAATTCAGGTAGTTCTGTAAGTCGTCCCGGTTCTTCCAATGCTGGATGGTCAAATAATACTCGCCCCGGCTCATCATCTACTCGCCCCGGCTCAATATCTTCCCGTCCGGGAGGAAACCATGTGGGTGTTGTAAATAATAATGGACGTTGGGAGTACAACACCACAGCAACATCAGGTCATAGAAGAGCTGGAACAGGTGCTGTAAACAGCGGTAATACCACCAATAGATCTAACGGTAATGTAGTTAACAGAGGTGCAACGAATAATCGAAACACTAATAATAACTATAACCGAAATACCAATAGCAATTATAATCGCAACAACAATGCGAACCGCAACTATAACTACAACTCTAATCGCTCATTTAATACCGGCAGAAGCACTGGAGGCGGCAGTTTTGGAGGCGGCAGAACTGTAGGTGGTGGACGTACTACAGGTGGCGGCGGTTCTCGCGGACATCGTTGATATAATTGTCCCTTGGAAGTGTTTCATAGGGAGTGCCTTATAATGATGAGGGCTCAAAAACTTTTGGGCTCTCATTTGTTATATTAGCAGATAAGCTTATAAATAGGCTGAAACTGTATAATTTTCATATTGTTTAATATAATTGCTTTTGTGCACTATGAATAAATCGATTTTAATCCTCTCTTTATCTCTGTCGACCGCCGGTATGGCGTTCGGACAAGGTGCAGTTGATGCATATAGATTGTCTCAACCGGATATGAAGGGTACCGCCAGATTCATGGGTATGGCAGGTGCTTTCGGAGCGCTTGGCGGAGATCTTTCAACATTGTCACAAAATCCTGCAGGTATTGGAGTTTATCGCAGCAATGAATTGGGATTCTCTCTTAACCTTGATTGCCAAAGCTCTACATCCGAAGCACAAGGTTTTAAACATGACATGAGTCAGACTAAATTTCTCCTTAACAATATTGGTGCGGTATTGACAATGCGTCTTCCGAGCGAAACATTGCCTAATTTAAATTTCGGTTTCACCTATAATAAGGGGGCTTCTTTCAATCGTATTTATGGCGGCAATATCCCTAAACTCTCTAACTCTCTCAGTAATTACATTGCCGGTATCTCCAATGGTGAAAACCTGACTGAAAATGACCTTGTCTCGACAGAAAATTATGACCCATATAATCCTACGGACGGAGGTTATCCGGCTCCTTGGATTTCAATCTTAGGATACGACAGTTATCTTATTTCTCCGACAGGATCAGGAGAAAATACAAGATGGTATGGACAGTGGGGGGATGGTACATCAGGTTCCGGTTCTTTTAAAGTGCAAGAGAAAGGTTCTGTTGACGAGTATAATATCGCATTTGGCGGTAATATCATGAATGTTCTGTATTGGGGCATGGATTTCGATATCGTAAATCTAAACTATACGATGCAGAGCCTTTGGGGCGAGAATCTTGAGAATGCGTATGTTCCCGACCAAAATAATGAATTGGTAAAGGAGTCTGCAAACTGGGGACTTGGTAACTATTACAACGTTCATGGCAGCGGTTTTAATTATAAATTGGGTCTTATATTGAAACCAATTCAGGAACTCCGCATAGGTTTTGCATTCCATACACCCACTTGGTATAATCTTACTGAAAATTTTGTTGGTTCTGTCGATTATCAGTATGGTAGCTCGGAATCCGGCTCCACGTCAACAAACGGAGGTTATATGGCTTATAATGACATGAGTTTCCGCACTCCTTGGAAAATCATTGCAAGTGTTGCCGGAGTGATCGGTAATAATTTCATATTGTCAATGGACTATGAATGGGTTGCTTACAATAAGATGAAATTCTCGGCTCCCGGAAGTTATGGTATAAATGATGACTGGGGATATGATTGGGACTATGGATGGGATTGGTATGCTCCCGGAGCGCCATCTACAACGAAAGCTCCTACAAGATCGTTCGGTTATGACGACGATATGTATGGTGCTACAAACGGTGATATCGAGAATTATTATCAATCAACCAATACAATCCGTTTAGGTGCTGAATATCGTGTCACCCCGGCATTTAGCCTCAGGGCAGGATATAGCTATACCACTTCTCCCGTGAAACAAGGTGTAAGGGATGATAAGGAAGTGATATACACAGCCGGCACAAGACCTAATTATCGTTTTGACAACCACACATATTATATTACTTGTGGTGCAGGATATCGTTATCAGAACTTTTATGTGGATCTCGCATACGTCTACAAGAACATATCCTCTCAATATCATGCCTATACTCCGGATATAAATCTTGATGTTAATCAGGCAATACCTTCTCCTCAGTCAAAGGTGAATTTGAATAATAGCCAGATCGTTCTTTCGGCTGGTTTCCGTTTCTAAATAATTAATTATTATACAGATAAAAACAGCTCCATTTTTCATTGAAAATATGGAGCTGTTTTTATCTTAGAGCGTGTTTCTTATAATTTCGGGGTGGCGCTTTTAGATTCTTGTAGCCAGGATTAGAATAGTCGAAGATTTAATCTTTCCGGCATATAAGAAATCGTCTGATCCTTCTTTAAGATTTAATTTCTTTCTTAATTCATCAGCCGACATTGGATAATTCCTTGATACAACATTTAAATGAGATCCTTTTAGATTTTTAAGCATTTTTTTATCCGGAATGCCTTTGATAATTAACTTCCTTCCTGGAAAATCAGGTAATAACGTATCGCTAACAAATAAATGAGTTGAATCGCTAAATTTCTTTAAAGAAGGGAATTTAAGAGAAAGGTCTTCCCAAGGAGCTAATTTCATCATTGTTGCATTTGGCTCATACAGATAATAACCGGTTACGATATTATCTTTATTTGCATATAGTTCCATCATATTATTGATGTGCTTTTTGTTCGATCCTTTAAGTGAATCTATATAGTAAGAAAATTTACAGTTTATAGAAGAATCATTAGCAAGGTCTATAGCCTCTGCCAATATGCGATTATTGCAATCTGGTCGTTTAAGGTCAGACGCCTCTATTAAAATTTCTTTGCATTCTCCATTTACGCTTATTGCTCGAATTGTCTTCACGTGAGGTATGTCTTTCAAGGTTTGTGTAATGTCTAAAAGTGGAGATGCTTTTATCATGACAGAATGTGCTCTTGAAAGTAATAAATCTATATTGGAGATTATATCGGGCTGGCAATCTTTGAAATTATAGACCCTGGAGTTCCCTTCGCCTCTTCTTGCCGGATCTATGAATATCATATCGAAAAAATTATCTGTTTCTTTTAGATAAACAAGAGAATCTGTGTTTTCAACTTTTAGAGAATTCAAATTTAATATCTTTCTATTGTAATCAAGGCAAGCAGCTTTATTCTCATTAAGTTCGCATGAAATGACATTGCACCCGTTTTTTGCAAATGCCAACGAGTCAATGCCCAGTCCGGCAGTCATGTCTAATATCCTTTCATTTCCTTGTGCAAGGATAGAATGAAAATTAGCAACAGCTTCATGGCTTGCCTGTTCGGATGCCACAACATCGGGAAAGATAGCTAATCTATTTGAGAGAAATGAAGGAAGTTTGTGAACGCATTTTTTTCTGCATTCGATCTGAATTAAAGCAAGGGGAAGATTGAATGTCGTGTTTTTATTGTGAAATTTCAATCTTAGCTTGGAAGTGTCTTCGTTTATATTGTCTTCAATAAACTTGAAGAAGTCATTTCCCGGTGTAATAATCTCCATATATATATCATTGAGTCTGCAAAATTAACCAACAAAAACAGTTCCTCAAAATAAATGGCTTTATTTGTCCGTATATTGATTGAATAAGAAGTATTGTATCAATAAAATTAAATATGCTAAATTTTGCAGCTATAGATTTTGAGACAGCTAATGGTAATCCATGCAGTGTATGTAGCGTTGGTGTTGTGATAGTAAAAAATGGTGAAATCAAAGAAAAATTTTATAAGTTGATACATCCTGTCCCGAATTATTATAGCCCGGCTAATGTTCAGGTGCATGGACTGACAAAAGCAGATACAGAAGATGCTGACACGTTCCCTGAGGTGTGGGCTGAGGTGGAACAATTAATAGAAGGTTTGCCTCTTGTTGCGCATTTCAGCAGATTTGACGAAGGATGTTTGAAAGCTGCATTCCGAAGATTTGAGATGCCGTATCCCGGCTATCAGTTTTATTGCACCTGCACTGCTTCCAGAAAAGTGTTTGGGAGAGCCTTACCGAATCATAAACTCCCGACAGTCGCAAAGAAATGCGGCTATGATCTTGAACATCATCATCACGCACTTGCAGATGCCGAAGCGGCGGCAATGATTGCAATAAAAATTTTATAACTACCTCAATTTTCGCTTGTGAACCTTGAATGATTTAACCGATTTGTGTTTGTATTTGTTATATGTTTTGGTTCCAAAATTCTTTAAAATTGGTTATTTCATCCATTCGAGTTGAGGTTAGATGAAAAATTTTACTAATTTTGTAAGAAATTCAGAGCTTGAGGAAGTTTTGAATATTTGTTTTGGAATCTTATATGAAATATGTTTCATTGCATAAGATATTAAAACATAATATATTGGGATAAAATTTAATAAGATTGATGTTAAGTTTTAAAATAAGAATACTTCTTTTTTTGCTGATTCTTTCGTCATCATTTATGGCTATGACTTCTTCTGCTAAAAACGATCAGAAGTCGTTCACAGTCGTTATCGATGCAGGTCATGGCGGGAAAGATATAGGTGCCACTGACAATGGTGCTAAAGAAAAGGATATTAACCTTGGCGTAGCTCTGCAGCTGGAGAAGCTTTTAAAAAAGAAATTGAAGGATATAAATGTTGTTATGACAAGAGATAACGACACTTATCTAACACTTCAGCAACGTGCGGATGTCGCCAATAAGGCTAAAGGAGACCTGTTTATATCGATTCACACCAACTCTGTGGATAAGAAGAATAGAAATCGAAAAACTGTTGCAGGAAGTTCAGTCTATGCTTTGGGTCTTCATAAAGACGACAACAACATGAGAGTGGCACGGCGAGAGAACTCCGTTATCGAATTGGAAAGTAATTATGAGCAAAAATATAGCGGATTCGATCCCAATAGAGACGAATCGTATATTATCTTCGAAATGGCTCAAAAGAAAAATTTGAGCAAAAGCATAAGATTTGCAGAAGACGTTCAGAAAGAACTTGTGGGGATCGGCAGGAAAAACAGGGGTGTTCACCAGGCTGGATTCTGGGTGCTTTGGGCTACTTCGATGCCGTCTGTATTGATTGAACTTGATTTTATCTGTAATCCGACTTCGGCAAAATATATGACCTCATCAAAAGGTGAAAAAGAATTTGCAGAAGGTATTTTCAATGCAATAAATAAATATTATGAGAGCTGGAAGAATGGATCTTCAGGCTATATACCTTTGAATGATGTTGTCGCAGATGAACAGATTGCCGAATCGTCTGCTGAAGAACCGGAAACCTTTTCTTCGGAAATGCAGAATGACGGCTATGCCGCTAAACTGAATAAGGTTGAGAAGAAGAAACGTAACGACACTCCGGCAGCCAGGTCATCTTATGCCGCAGCAAGACGCCGGCGTGGTGACAGATCGAGAAATTTGTCTTCAAACAGGAATGTGGAGACAAAATCCATTCCATTGCATACGGAAAGCGAAAGAGCTGTCTCACTTATTTCTTTAGCTGAGGAACAGGATAAAATAGAAGTCCCGGCACAGGATGAGTCTCAGGATAAAGATAAGGATAAGAAAAAGAAGAAGAAAGCGAAGAAAGAGAAAAAGGCAAAACAAAAGAAAGAAAAAAAGAAAAGAGATGCCAATGCTCACAACGCTAAGGTAGAGAAATTTGTTACTGTATATAAAATCCAAATATTAGCTTCGGCTGATCTGCTGCGGCAGAATAATCCAAGATTTTGCGGTCTGACGCCTATTTCTACTTATAAAGAAAATAACCTTTATAAATATTATTATGGCGAAAGCACCGATAAAGATGAGATAGAGAAAATGTTGAAGGAGGTACAGGAAAAAATCCCGGACGCATTTGTTGTCTCAGCTATAAAAAGTAATGGTTCAGCTAAAAAATGATCTAACTATGAAGAAAATTATTACCAAGGAATTTATCATCGGTCTTTCGGTGATTCTGGCAATTTTGATTCTTTTTTTCGGTATCGAATATTTAAAAGGGATCAATTTGTTTAAACCTACCAATTATTATGTCGCATCTTATAGCAACGTGGCAGGTCTTGAAACGGCTGCACCGGTGCAGATAGATGGGTTTAAGGTCGGGCAGGTAAGGGAGATCAAGTTCAATTATGAAAAGCCCGGAAAAATTGATGTTATTTTGGCTCTAAACAAGTCATTGCGCATTCCGGAAGACTCAAAGGCTATCATTGGCACAACACTTCTTAGCGGTGCTTATGTAGAGATTAAACTTGGTAAAAGTTCTAAGATAGCTGAGGTCGGATCAAATATTGAAGGTGTTGTTTTGCCCGATATGATGGCAAGTATCTCAGACAACCTGTTGCCGGGAGTGGCTAACATATTACCTCGTGTAGACAGCCTTCTTATAAGCTTGAATACATTGGCATCGGATCCTGCACTTCTTAAATCAATACAAAGAATGGACGGTATTACCGACAACCTATATCAGACAACAAATGGACTTAGTTCTGTAATGAGGAAGGATGTGCCTGGTATTATGGGAAATGCCGGGAGAGTGGCTAATAACCTTGATTCTATTACTAAAAATCTTGGTGAACTGTCATATCAACTCAAACAATTGCCCTTAGGCACGACAGTTGAGAATGTGAATGATTTGACTGGAAATCTTGCCAAATTCTCAGAACAGCTCAACAACCCCAATTCATCACTCGGGATGTTGATGAATGATCCGGAATTTTATAATAGGATTAATAAAGTAAGTGCCGATATCGATTCTTTGATTATTGACATTCAAAAGAACCCAAAGCGATATATCAGTATTAAACTGCTTTGACAACATATCCTGAAATTAATAATAGTTAATTACGATATTTAACAAACACAGTCTTTCATCTGAAAAATGATGGAAGACTTTTTTTAATTTTATTTTTCTGATATGCACAATATTATAAAAAATCGAATTGTGCAAGAGCTGAGACTATTTTTTTTCTCTTTTTTTTGTAGTTATTTTGTATTCCCGTTTGCACAATCACCATGACAGAAGATTATAAAATAAAATGGAAACGTTGTCTCGAAATTATCCGGGATAATATTGGTGAAACCAAGACAAAGACTTGGTTTTCACCCGCTAAGCCTTTGCATTTCGAAAACAATCGTCTTACATTAGGAATTCCTTCCCGATTTTTCTATGAAAAATATGAGGATGAGTTCTATTCTATTTTATCCGGAACTCTTAAAAAAGTTTATGGTGATGGTGTGCAGCTCGATTACGAACTTTTTATAATTCGCAACGACAATGACTCAAAAGTGACAATCATGGGTTCGCAGAAGAGTCATGCGGTTAAAAACAAGTTTGTACAGTCGATGCAGTCAATGTCTCCGGTTGGAGATAATAAAAATGAAAAGACACCTGATTTCGATCCACAGCTTAACGAATCGCTCACGTTCGAGAATTATTGCATAGGAGAAAGCAACCGTCTGCCATTCACTATCGCAGAATATATCGCCAATAACCCCGGAAAGAACGATTTTAATCCGTTTTTCCTTTATGGAGATGTCGGGGTTGGTAAAACTCATTTGATTCAGGCTATCGGTATTAGGGTTAAGGAAAGAAATCCTAATGCAAAAGTATTGTTCGTCACTTTGCGTCAATTCCAGAATCTTATGGCGAATGCCACTATCCATAAGCAGATTCCAAGTTTCTTGAATTGGTTTCAGCAAATGGATGTATTGTTGATTGACGACCTTCAGGAATTAAGCCATAAGGATGGTACGGCAAATGTTCTTTTCCCGATATTCAATCACCTTCATCAGAACGGGAAAGCGTTGGTGTTTACTTGCGACCGTCCGCCGATGGAACTTGATGGGATTGCCGACAGACTTATTGACCGTTTTAAATGGGGTATAACGGAGCAATTGCCGAAGCCTGATCTTGCTCTGCGTAAGAAGATACTCACATTCAAAGCTTCGAAAAATGGTTTGAATTTGCCTGCTGAGGTAATAGATCTTATTGCAGAGAGAGCCACAGGCTCTGTCAGGGAGCTTGAAGGAATTGTGATGGGCATATACCTCAGATCAATCAACCTGAATGCTCCGATCACCCTTCAGCTTGCTCAAGAAGTGATGCAGCATTCCATTAAGAAGGTTGAACAGAAAACTATTAATTTTGATATGATAGTTGAAGCCACTGCTGAGTTTTATCGACTAAATCCCGATGTGATCTTTTCCAAGAGCAGGGTAAGAGATATCGCTGATGCCCGTCAGGTGATTATGTATCTTTGTCATAAACTCACGTCGCTTTCATCTTCCGCCATAGGGCAAAAGCTTAACAGGCGTCATGCTACTGTGCTTCACGGTATATCGGCAATAAATGACCGTCTTCCTTATGCCAAAGAATTATCGGTGGCAGTTGAAAAGATTGAAGAAGATCTCAGAAGATAAAATAAACTATATCATTATAAAAGCCGCTTCTCGGAATTCCTTAGAAGCGGCTTTTATAATTGTATTTGTGTAAATACCACTATTTATAGTTCATATTTCACTTTATCAATAAGCAGATTCAATTCCTGAGCATTTCCTCCTGCTTTCTCTATCACATCAAGATCTTGGCGTATGCTTTCTTCAAGTTTCTCAACGCCAAAATCTTTTGCTTTTGCGCATGCCTTATAGCATTCTACAGCTTTCTTTAAATTCCCTGTCAGATAATATAAATGCCCGGCATTAAGATTATCGTTTGCTGTGGATTTGTCGGAGTGTATTATTTTCTCATAATATCCGAGACTTTTCGTTTTGTTGCCATTGAGAAGTTCTGCCCATGCCAGTGCTCTCCAAGATGATTGTCTGTCGGGTTTGACATAGTCGGCATGATAATAGTTTGCTAAAGCCTTTTGGATATCTCCTGCTTCAAGAAGAGAGTTGCCTGCGCTCATCAGCAGGGAATAGTTGTCGGGGTCAGCCTCAAGTGCTTTAGCATAATATTCGGCGGCGTCGGCGTATTTCCCAATCATCATGTAACAGACTGCAAGTTTTTTTATAAGCCATTGGCTTTCGGGATTGAGCAACTCAGCCTTTTTATACCACGATATCGCCTCGTTAATGTTATTAAGTGCATTGTGGCAATAACCGATCTTTTCCCATAACAGATTATCCTGGGGATTTTCCTTTTCTATAAGCATCAGCATGGGAAGCGCCTCGGCATAATAGCCTCGTTTAAAATAGAACTCTCCTACAAGATTAACAATCTCCATATCTGAAAGGACTTCATTTAGATATGGCAAAGATTGGAAATCTATGGGTTTTTTAAATGGGTCGTTGAAATCTTCCTTTCTCCTGAACAATTTAAAAAAACGGTAAATGTCTCTTACAAACCTTGTGACTTCAGAATCAAATTCCGGCAAACTCGATTTCAATTTTCTATCAGCCATGACTTCTTTTAGCTGTGCCATTTGCTCATTCATTCTTATTGTCATCATGTTCCGTTGAGATTCCGGCATTCTGCTGAGGGAGAACGCAAAAGAATATTTATCGGAATCACACATCACGCCTTCCATGTCGAGAATTTCACTGAAAGCTCCAAAATCTTTCGAAATGGAATAAATTTCGGAATGATCTGAGGTAAATGGGAGGAACCAGTTTGATACAGTGTTGAAAAATGGGAAAGTTTTCAAGTTGGAAAAAGCCACCATCATGACGTCTCCACCTTCCATTTGCATCTCGCTGAGCTCTTTAAGTTTGTCTCCGAGTCCGTTTTTGTTAAGAAGTTCTTCCCACTCTGGATTCGTGTCAAGCATTTCCATATCAGAATCTTCGGAAAAATTTTTAAGCTTGTTGATAATCTCGGGTCGAAGTTTCATCAATTCGGGCAGAACTTCATGTTGCATTTTTGAAGATATTCTCTCGGTGTCTCTTGTGCGTATCAAATTCATTAAAACTTCCCGAAGTCTGCGATAAGATATTATGGAGTCTTGCCATAGCGTGAGTCTCGCCTTAAGTTTGGGGTCATTTTTTATCCTGTCAGGGTTTGATGCCACAACGAGCATTATTGCAGTCAGGGCTCTTGCCGATAACTTTTGATCAATATCAGACTCATAAATATCGAGAAGTACTGTAAAAGCATTTTTGTCGTAGTAGGCGAGACAACCGAGCATAAGTGCCGAAATCATCTGGGCTTTAAATGCGAACGGGTGGTCGGTGTCTGTAATAGCTTTAGATAATTGTCGGTATTCATCCTCAGAAGCACCGAACATTGTCCATACATATGAAAACAGAGCAACAAGAGCGTCGTCAGCCGCCTTTTGATATTGAAGGGCACTGTCAGTGCCCTTGGCTAAAAGGGCTTTAGGATAGGCATCGATGTAGTTCTCAAGTCTTTGAGAGAAATCGGATTTCTTGACGATTTCGAATCTTTTGGTAGAGGAATATATATCCGGGCTGTCTGTCATTATCTTGCTGCGCAAGATAGAATCATTGATTGAATGAAGATCATTGATTAGACCTGAGAGCATCTCCTCTCTGCTATTGTCTGCATATCCTTCCACGAGATAATGAATCATATATTTGTAGGTTTCCTCAAGTTTGTTCAACTTGTCAGAAATAAGAGGACTTGAATTCGACGTGATATTGTCTCGTAATAATGCAAACGCCTCATGAAGACTTCCGTTGTCAAGCAGTCTTTTTACTTTTTTATGAATGGGCAGATATTGGGGAGAAGTCATATATTCTTGTTTTAGAGTTGATGATTATGTTTTTCAAGGATAATGAGATTACCCTTGCCTCAAATTATAACAAATGCCGTGCCGAAAAGTGCCGTTAGTTAAACTTTCTCATAAGATTAATTAAAATATTTAGCTTTTCTTATGAATAGGATGCTTATTTCATGGAAATTCTGTAAATTTGTAGTTCGAAAATTATAAACTATAAAAGATAAAGATACAATGGTAATTCAGCGTTGGCAATCCATTCTGCTCCTTGTGGCGGCAGTTGTCATGGGGTGTTTCACATTCTGTTCACTTGGTCAAGTGCAGACCACAGATTTTACATATAATTTTACAAGCCTTGGCTTTTATCAGGAAGGCATAACTACTGGCGGGATTGAAGTCAATTATCCCACATGGTATTTTTTCGTGCTTTCTCTCACGACCACGGTTCTTCTTCTGATTGACATATTCTTGTTTAAAAATCTTAATTTCCAGAAGAAAATTTGTCTTGTTTCACTTATGTTTGTGATAGCGTCAGGAGCCACAGCCGGCTGTCTCGGTTATACGGCAATTGAAGGAGGCACAATGGGATGGTCGTCAGTCGCACTATGTCCTTTTATTGCAATTGCGGGTATATTGCTTGCATATGGTTGTATGGTCAGGGATCATAATAGATTGAAAGCTGTAGACCGCATAAGATAAAGAAATAGCAAAGATTAAAATTATTACATTCTCATTATGAGAATGGTGATTTTTTTAGTAACTTTGTAAACGAATTAATTTTTTCGACCTCCTAAGTCATGGCAAAAGAATTAAAAGATCTAACAAAACGTAGCGAAGACTACTCCAAATGGTATAACGAGCTTGTAGTAAAAGCCGATCTTGCAGAGCAAAGCGCTGTGAGAGGATGTATGGTGATTAAACCATACGGATATGCTATATGGGAAAAAATGCAACAGACACTCGATAAGATGTTTAAGGAAACAGGTATCCAAAACGCATATTTCCCTTTGCTGATACCCAAATCTTATCTTTGTCGGGAAGCTGAACATGTGGAAGGCTTTGCGAAAGAATGTGCGGTTGTTACTCATTATCGTCTGAAGAATGCTCCTGACGGCAGCGGCGTGATTGTTGATCCGGCAGCAAAGCTTGAAGAGGAATATATTATAAGACCTACTTCAGAGACAATAATCTGGGGAACATATAAAAATTGGGTCCATAGCTATCGTGATCTTCCATTGCTGATAAATCAATGGGCAAACGTTATGCGTTGGGAGATGCGCACGCGAATGTTTCTGCGCACATCGGAATTCCTTTGGCAAGAAGGACATTGCGCCCATGCCACTGCAGAAGAATCCGAGGCAAGAACTAAACTTATGATTAATGTTTATGCCGAGTTTGCAGAGAAATATATGGCTATGCCGGTAATTATCGGTGTTAAGTCTGAAAATGAGCGTTTTGCTGGAGCCCTCAATACCTATACTATTGAGGCGATGATGCAAGACGGAAAGGCGCTCCAATCAGGCACATCCCACAATCTGGGACAGAATTTTGCAAAAGCATTCGATGTGACATTCATGAATAAGGATAACAAGCCTGAATATGTGTGGGCAAATTCATGGGGAGTATCTACACGATTGATGGGAGCTCTCATTATGACTCACTCAGATGACAATGGTCTTGTGCTTCCTCCTCATCTCGCTCCTATCCAGGTTGTCATTGTGCCTATATATAAAAATAACGAACAGCTTGGCGAGATCTCAAAAGTTGTAGACCCAATTGTGGCAGAGCTTAAAAAACGAGGTGTCAGCGTCAAATATGATGATTCTGACAACAGGCGTCCGGGATTTAAGTTTGCTGACTATGAATTGAAGGGTGTGCCGGTTCGTCTCGCAATAGGTACACGTGATCTTGAAAATGGCACTGTCGAGATCATGCGTCGAGACACACTTGAAAAAGAGACGGTTTCTCTTGATGGCATCGAAGATAGAATCGTCAACGAGCTTGAAGACATACAGAAAAGTCTTTATCAACGTGCTCTCAAGCTTCGTGAAGAGCATACTTATAAAGTTGATTCTTATGATGAGTTCAAGGAAAGAATCGAGAAAGGCGGTTTCTTCCTTGCCCATTGGGACGGTACAACCGAAACTGAAGAGAAAATCAAGGAAGAAACAAAAGCTACAATACGTTGCATCCCTCTTGATGCTGAAGAGGAAGAGGGTGTATGTATGGTCACTGGAAAACCTTCTAAACGCCGTGTGATAATAGCGAGAGCTTATTGATATTTGGTTGTCACATCATCTCCACGGATGGTGTGACAACCGACGTCATATACGGCTCCTTGGTTTACCCTAATTAATCATAACCTCAATATCAAGATATAATCGGTTCTTAATTTGTTACATTCATGAATCTCAAACATTCCATAATAATTTCCGGATTTATTGTTTGTTCGACATTTATGTCGTATGCATATCCTCTTACAGTGGAAGAATACTGTGCTCCGGGGGTGTCTGCACCTAAGTCGGTAAAAGAAATGACTCCGCTGTCAGACGGAATTTCTTACGCTGCAATTAGCGATGACGGACAATCAATAGAAACTTTCAGTTATAAGACTGGCAAGAAGACCGGAGTATTGTTTAGCATATCCGGCATTAAAGGTGACCTTAAAATATCTGATTTTGATGGATATGAGATAAGTGACAATGGAAGGAAGATTCTGTTATGGAATAATTCCACCAAGATATATCGTCATAGTTTCACTGCCGACTATTACGTGTATGATACAATGCGTTCCACTCTTGCCAAGGTAAGTGAAAACGGTCCGCAACGCAATGCAACGATGTCGCACGACGGCAGGTTGATAGCCTATACACGAGACAACAATATCTATGTTTCAAACATAGATTATAAGACTGATATTGCCGTAACTAAGGACGGCGCTATAAATCAAGTGATAAACGGTTCTCCTGATTGGGGATATGAAGAAGAGTTCAGTGTGACAAACACTATGCGATGGAGTGCGGATGATTCAGTCTTGGCATTTATACGTTTTGATGAGTCGAAAGTTCCAACTTATTCGTTTGATAATTATCGTAGTTATTGCGACAGTGAACCACTTGGAGATCCATACCCCGCTCAGTATAAATATAAATATCCTTTAGCCGGTTATCCCAACTCGATAGTAAGTGTTCACGCGTATAACGTAGACAACCGAGTTGTTAAAAAAATGGATCTTCCGATTTCTGACACTGATTATGTCCCTTCAATGGAATTTGATGGTAATGGAAATCGTCTGATGGTGATGATTTTGAATAGAGATCAGAATAATCTTCGTCTTTTTAGTGTAAATCCAGGATCAACAGTCGGAAAGCAGATACTTACTGAATCTTCTGAAGCTTGGCTGAGCCCAAAGGCTTATCAAATGGTTAAATATGGCAAAACATCATTTGTGATTGGAAGTGATCGAAGCGGTTATCGTCATCTGTATCAATATGATTATAATGGAACTTTGAAACGTCAGATCACAAAGGGTGAATTCTATGTGACCGATTATTATGGCTCAGATCCGCGTACCGGTACCCACTATATGCAAACCACTTCACTCGGAGCAATTAATCGTAATTTGGCTTCTGTAGATTCGAAAGGGGTTTTCAAATTGATGAATAAAGAGGAGGGCACGGCATCAGCCAGATTTAGTAAGGATTTTACATATTATCTTTTGTCATATAGTAATGCATCTGTTCCAACTCAGTACAGGCTTTTTAATTCAAAAGGGGTGAAACTGGCGGATGTGGAATTGAACACCGCTTACGCTCAAAAATATGCAGATGCTCCTAAAATGGAATTCTTGAAGGTTAAAAATGCCGCCGGAGAAGACATGGATGCTTATATTATCAAGCCTTCAAATTTCGATCCGTCTAAAAAATATCCATTGCTGATGACTCAATATAACGGGCCGGAATCTCAGGAAGTTAAGAATCAGTGGAAGATGGGAGCAATGTTTTATTACGCCTCTCAGGGATATGTGATTGCTTGCGTTGATGGAAGAGGAACAGGTTTTAAAAACACCAAGTGGACATATTCCGTATATAAGCAACTCGGTGTGCTTGAAAGTCAGGATCAGATAGCAGGTGCTAAATATTTTGCTTCGTTGCCTTATGTGGATTCTTCAAGATTGGCTTGTTTCGGTTGGAGCTATGGCGGATACATGACTCTAATGGAACTTGGTTCAAAGGATTCTCCATTTAAAGCAGGTGTTGCCATGGCTCCTGTCACAGATTGGCGTTTTTACGATTCTATATATACTGAAAGGTATATGTTGACCCCCGGACAAAATTCAACAGGTTATGAAACCTCTTCAGCATTGAGATATACAGAAAATGTGGATTCACGTCTGTTGATTATGTCCGGAACAAGCGATGACAATGTGCATTTTTACAATACACTGAAATACGCTTCCAAATTAAATGCGGAAGGGGGCATTTTTGACATGATGGCTTATGCCGGATTTGAACATAGCCTTGGCATTTGTAATGCACGAGTGCAATTGTATAGGAAGGTTCTTGATTTTCTTAATAAGAATTTAAAATAAGAATTCAGGACTCAAGAGATTTAATTCGAATATAGAAAGAGGATTGCCCTATGGAGGATCTCGGAAAAGTAAGCAGCATGCAGCTGTATAATTTATGGAAGAATTTGACAGTGGGATTGGTGACGATCATCGCTATGATGGCTTTTTCAAAACTTTTGCCATTCTATCTGTCGCCGGTAATCTCTATTATATGTGCTGCCTTCCTCTATGTTTACATTTATAACTCAAAGGTAAGCAGGGATTCCTCGTGTATGATAGTCCCATATGCGTTTTTATATTGCCTTTTATCTTATTCTTTCGTCACGATATCATTAAATGTGGTTTACGCATGGGGAATCGATGGCATTCCACATGAACTCATTTTCTTTACGAATCCATTTATTCCTTCATTGATTCTTAATCCTGTTGTTTTTATCACAGTCTTGATCATGATATCGCGGCGTCATTTCCTTCATATATGCATAGATTGCAGATTGAGGAATGGTGATTCGCGGGAAAGAGGCGTCTTGGGTAATATTCTTGAATCTGAGTCACAGTTTCAATTGCGTAATCTGGCATTGGTCTTTGGCATACTATCGTTAGTGATATGGGTATACTATGAAGTTTATTATATCAATATTAATATCAATTCAAGAGACTGGTATATTTTCACTTGGTTGACAATCATCTTTTTTCTGCTTGATGAACTATATTTCGTTGCGAGATATTATAATTTGTATCTCGACATGAAAGAAAGTAATGAGATTATCACTCCTGACCAATTAAATGACATGACAGCAAAAATATATTTGCGTTTCTATGTTATATGTGGTAACTATATTTTTATAGATCCTCATGCCATTGACCCTAAAGCTATATATAAGGAAGTGATCGATACACCATTCTTTACCAAAAGAACAGTGAATGGTATCCCCGCGGCGGAAGTTAAAAGAATTATTGGAAAAATGACTGGATATGATAATGGAGAGCTGCGTTTTTTCTTTGGAAGAAAGTCAAGTGATTTAAGTAACCACAGCCTTTTAAGATATTTTTATTTTCTTGACGGCGACATATCCGATTATCAAGAAATGAATGTCGACGGAGAATGGATGGATTATGAAAAAATTAAATATCTATATATGCATAATCCCGGTAAGCTTGCTGAGATTTCAGTGGCTGATACCACACGCCTTGCCACTATCCTTCTGACAGAGAAAACATTCGATGAGGAGGGATTCAGAAAATCAAAGATTAAGACCTATACCCCTACATTCAATCTTATAGACGTGAGAAAATCTACTCTCGATTTTCAGGACGATAAATGGATAGAGGTTTCATTGTTTAATTCTGACACTTCAATGTTCAGATTTAAACGTTGGTGGAGAAAATTTACGGGAAGTGATAGAAAAAACAACTCTTTGCGGTGAAGATAATTACTATAGTAGGACCTACGGCATCCGGGAAAACCGGAAGAGCTGTAGACGTAGCTAAAGCATTGTCTGGAGAAATAATCAGTGGCGATTCCCGTCAGGTTTATCGCGGAATGGATTTGGGTACCGGTAAGGATCTTGATGAATATGGAGATGTGCCTTACCATTTGATAGATATTTGCAAAGCCGGAGAAAAATATAATCTACATCGCTATCTTCAGGATTTTAACGTCGTATTAAAAGATATTGAATCAAGGGGAAGTCAACCGATACTATGTGGTGGGACCGGCATGTATGTAGAAGCCGCATTGAGTGGAATTGTAATGCCGGAAGTACCGGAAAATAAAGAATTAAGGGAACGATTAAGTGCCGAACCTCTTGACGGTCTTATTGAGATTCTTAAGGGTTATAAGGTACTCCATAATGTTACTGATGTCGATACTGTTAAACGAGCCATTCGGGCAATAGAGATTGAAGAGTATTATCTTCAACATCCGGAGGAAGCTCTTAAAGCTGACCGTAATAGTGCTACTCCTCTTGATTCTGTGATTATAGGTGTAGATGTCCCCAGGGATGTCAGACGTGCAAGGATTTCTGAACGTTTGCAGAAGCGTCTTGATGTCGGTATGGTCGATGAAGTGAAAGGTCTTATAGATTCCGGTATCGATCCCGAGGATCTCATATATTATGGACTCGAGTATAAATATCTCACATTGCATGTGATAGGTAAATTGTCGTATGAAGAGATGAAATCTCAATTGGAAATTGCCATACATCAATTTGCAAAGCGTCAGATGACCTGGCTAAGAGGGATGGAACGCCGTGGATTCAAAATTAATTGGCTCCCATACGATCTCTCCCCAAATAATTTTGTTTCAGCTGTCAAGAGTTTGCTTAAATAATTCAATTTTCGCTTGCGAAAGTTGATGGTTATAGATTATAAGGTGAAAAGGTTAATTTCCAATTCCGGATAGATATTTAACTTCCGTAGATATAATGCATAAATATAACCCTTTAACCCCTTAACCTTAATACCTTAAGTGAGCATGCGAAACTTAAATTAAATATTGTCATCACTATAAATATGTAACTAACAACTAACTTATTCAACTATGATAAAAGCTATGTTGATTGCAGGATGCGGTGGGTTCATCGGTACCTGCGGACGATTCTTGATTGGCAGGTGGTGCAGGTATTTGTTTCATGGTATATTTCCTTTGGGGACGTTTGCTGTGAATCTTATAGGTTGTTTTATTATAGGCTTATTAGTCGGTCTACTCGAAAAGACTCACCTGATTTCTTCGAATTACAGTATCATTCTGATCACCGGTTTCTGTGGAGGGTTCACAACATTCTCTTCATTCGCAGATGATATGTGGGTTCTCGGTTCAAAAGGAGATTGGGGCACATTTGCGCTTTATCTAATTTTAAGTGTCGTGTTCGGCATTCTCCTTGTATGGGGAGGTAGGGCACTCATAAGATAATTAAAAGACAGGCATAAAGAAGAGCCCTTAACCGACCGCTCGGTTAAGGGCTCTTCTTTACCATTCTAATTTGATCCTCCGCCGAGAGCGTGGTAAAGCGATATTATTGATTGTATTTCATCAAACCTATCATTAGTTTCCGTCAATTCCGCTTCCAGAAGCCTTTGTTGTGCCGTGAGAACTTCAAGATAATTCGTATTACTGTTTCTCATCAGAAGCCTCGTATTGTGTACGGCTCCTTTTAATGCAACTATTTGTTTTTTGTCGAGAATCAGACGATCTTTTGCAGTCTGCCAAGACGATAAGGCATCATTCACTTCAATGCCGGCATCAAGAAGTTTTTGTTGGAATGACAAGGATGCGATTTCATATTCCGATTCTGCAATCTTAAGGTTGGCTTTATTTTTACCTCTGTTGAACAATGGCGCTGTCAGAGACCCGATTGCATTGGCAATAAAAGTTGAGGGATTGCTGACACCGTTTCCTGAAGAGATTGACCATCCGAGATTGCCTGTCAAAGTAAGAGTAGGGTAGAATGCCGCTCTTGCAACATTAATATCATAAAAAGATTTTTGAAGTTCAAATTCAGCACTACGCACATCCGGTCTGTTAGACAGTAAACTCAATGATATACCTGATGAAACTGAATCAGGAAAAACCTGAGACTTTAAAGTGTTTCTTGCCATATCCATTCCCGGATTCAGGAGTAATGATTTTACCGCATTCTCTTGAATGGTAATTTGATTACGCAATGTTATAGTTGAATTCTCTACTCTCATTCTATTGGCCTTCGCTTGCAAAACGGCGGCTTCATTGGTGCGTCCGGCACGTTTCAATGCCTGCAGCACACGGATGTTTTCATCCCATGTTTTTAGGGTCCGTTCGCTTATTGATAGCTGTTCATCAAGCATGAGGAGAGTATAATAGCTATTGGCAATCGTTGAAACCAAAGAGGTCTGAATAGCCTGTCGATAAGATTCGGAAGCATAAAATGAAGCTTCCGCACCTAATTTTAAATTACGTTGTTTACCGAATATATCAACTTCCCATGATGCGGAAGGACCAATAGAAAATCTGTTTGTCGATTTATGTCCAATATTCCCATCGACGTTTAGATTTGCTGACGGAAGAAACGCCAACCGGGAAGCGGAAAGAGTTGCCTCCGCCTCGTCCACTCTTAATTGTGCAATCCTGAGATCTGTGTTGGATTTAAGACCCTCTTCAATCCAAGACTGAAGATAGGAATCTTTGAATAGTTCACGCCAGGAAAGATAAGATAGAGGAGAGGCTATAGTATCATTATCTGCGATCTGTGCTATATCGTATTCAAGCGGTTGCATTTCATATTTAGTATAAAGGTTGCATCCGGATAAAAATATCGGTATAGTAATCAATAATAAATTATTTTTTTTCATTTTCTTTCTCTTTTGGGCATTACACGTTCTTCTATTGTCTGGAAAACAATAAACAGAACCGGAACAATAAATAGGAGAGCAATCGTACCTACGAGCATCCCGCCGACTGTCCCGACACCTATGGAAATATTGCCGTTTGCACCCACGCCTGTTGCGAATGCAAGTGGAATCATACCAAATATCATAGTCAGAGAAGTCATAAGAATAGGACGTAGACGGGCTTTTGCCGCAGAGGTGACTGCATCCACGATCGACATGCCGGCTTTCCTTCTCTCGGAAGCATATTCCGTCATAAGAATAGCTGTCTTGGCAAGAAGACCAATAAGCATCAGCAATCCAATTTGAAGGTAGATGTTATTTTCAAGTCCAAACATCCGTGCAAAAAGGAAGCTTCCGACCAGTCCGAACGGTACGGAAAGAATTACTGCCCAAGGAATGAAGAGACTTTCATAGAGCGCACAAAGAATCAGATAAATGAACACCACACAAACTATGAAAATAAAGACTGTCGAACTTGCTGAAGATGCCTCTTCACGGCTCATGCCTCCAAATTCATATCCATAGCCTGCAGGTAGGTTGTCTGCACACACTTCTCGCACCGCTTCGATGGCTTCTCCCGAACTATATCCTGATGCTGGGGTCCCGTTTATTTGAATAGATGGGAAGAGATTGAATCGAGATAATGTTTGTGACCCATAAATACGTTTAAGCTTAAGATATTGATTTATGGGTGTCATGTCGCCTGAAGAATTCCTGACAAAGATATTAGATAAGGATTTTGTGTCAAGACGGAATTCCGGCGATGCCTGTACCATCACACGATATAGTTTTGTGAATCTGTTGATATTTGATGCGTAAGACCCTCCTATATATCCGGAAAGGGCTGAAAGCACGTCACCGGGCTGAACTCCATTCTTTAATGCTCTTGCAGCATCAACTTCTACAAGATACTGAGGATATTTGGTGTCGAACGAAGTGGTTGCTCGTGCTATCTCCGGACGTTGGTTAAGGTCTGCGAGAATATCCTTTGTTATGGAGTGTAAGTCTTCAATTGTCCCACCTTTTTGATCCTGGATATGAATTTCAAAGCCGTTGCTGGAACCGTATCCAGGAATCATTCCTCGCGTGAATACGATAATTCTTGCACCAACTATATCTGATGTCCTTTTATAGATTTCATCTATTACCGATTCGATATCGTCTCCTTCATTTGTCCTTTCGCTCCAATCTTTCATTCGGATGCTGAACGAACCGCTTGAAGACCCTACACCGCTCATCATTCCGAATCCTGCCGTTCTTGAATATATTTTAATCTGTGGAAGGTCAGAGATTCTTCTATCGACTTCTTCCATCACTTTCATGGTTTCGGCAAGGTTAGTGCCCGGGGGTGTCATGACATCGATATTGATTGATCCCATGTCTTCCTGTGGAACAAGCCCTGTCTTGGTTGTGGTCATAAGATAGTAGAGACTACCTCCGGCAACAACGAGCAGGATTGCTACAATCCATTTTTTCGAAATCATGAATTTTACACCGGAATTATATCGCGCCACAAGAGCATGAAACCCCGTCTCGAATGCATTGTGAAATCTTGAAGAGAAACTCATTTTGCCTTCAGTGGTGTGTGGAGTCATCATCAACGCACACAATGCAGGGCTAAGAGTCATGGCGTTGAGAAGTGATATTCCCACTGCCACTGCCATTGTCAGACCGAACTGAGTATAGAAAGTACCGGTGGTGCCCCCCATAAAGCTTACCGGGATGAAAACTGCCATAAATACGATTGTAGTTGTCAATAGGGCAGCCGTAATACCTTTCATACCTTCCACTGTGGCTTTATATGGCGATCTTATACCTTCATCAAATTTTGCCTGAACTGCTTCGACCACGACAATGGCATCGTCAACAACCGTGCCTATGACGAGGACGAGGGCGAAAAGAGTGATCAGATTCAAACTGAATCCGGCAATATATAGGAAAATGAAAGTCCCTATAAGCGATACTATGATTGACAGGGTAGGGATTATGGTTGCCTTGAAACTTTGAAGAAAAACATACACTACAAGCACAACAAGCAGAATTGCCTCTATCAGTGTTTGAATCACTTTAGCGATTGAGGCATCAAGGAAATCTTTGGTACTCATCAAGTCGACCAGTTCCATTCCTTTGGGGAGTGTTTCCCTTATACGTTCAACCTCCTTATCGACTGCTATGATAATTTCATTGGCATTAGAACCCGCTGTCTGCGAGATTGAACAGATTGTTCCGGGCTTGCCATTCACTGCACCGAGATATTCATAAGATCTTGCCCCAAGTTCAATGTCGGCGACATCTTTAAGTTTAAGTACGGAGCCGTCGGGAAGAGCCTTTATCACGAGCTCTTCGAAATCTGTTTCATTCTCATATCGCCCTCTATACTTAAGAGTGTAACGGAATGTATTGTCTGATTCGGCGCCGAGTGTCCCGGTAGGTGATTCGAGGTTCTGTTCGTCAAGTACTTTCCTGATGTCAGATGGCATCAGTTTATATTGAGCCATTTTCCCGGGGTCAAGCCAGATTCGTAATGAATAATCTGCTCCGCGGATGTTGACTTCTCCGACTCCGGCTATACGGGAGAGTCTGGGCTCGATATTAATCTTCATATAGTTTGAAAGGAACGTCTGATCGAAAGTTCCTTTCGGGCTATATAGGGCGAGCGTTTTGATTTGGGAGGTTTGACGCTTGCGAACTGTCACGCCGCTTCGTGTCACTTCTCCCGGAAGCAGACCTTGGGCGGATGCAAGACGGTTTTGCACGTTGACCATTGCCATGTCGCCGTCAGTGCCTTGACGGAAATAAACCTGAATATTGGCAGTTCCGTTGTTTGATGCCGACGACACCATGTATATCATGTCTTCCACGCCGTTAATTGCCTCTTCGATCGGAACTATCACACTTTTCTGGACAGTTTCCGCATTGGCACCGGCATAACTTGCGCTGACGCTAACGGTAGGTGGTGCGATTTCAGGAAATTGCTCCACCGGAAGCTTAAATAGAGAGATGAGACCGAGTAATACTATCGCTATGGAAATGACACAAGACAGAATCGGTCGGTCGATAAAGGTCTTAATTGTCATTGTTTATTGATATTAGGATTAATAATTGTTCCTTCTTTGATCAGTCCTGCACCCTCTGATACAATTGTATCTCCGATTTGCAATCCGTCGGTGACGATATATTCCCGTCCGTTGCTGTTGGGAAGAACATGGATTTCTGTGGCGACAGCTTTGTTATCAATCACTTTGTATACAAATATGCGGTCTTGAAGCTCATAAGTGGCGCCTTGCGGCACTACGATATATCCTGAATATTCGGAAGGAATGATCACTGAACCTGTGCCGCCATCGTGGAGCAGGCGGTCGGGATTAGGAAATTTCGCACGGTAACTTATAGCTCCGGTAGAATTGTTGATTGTGCCGCTTACAGCGTCGATTCTACCTTTTAACGGATAAATTTCGCCATTGCTCATTTTAAATTCCACTTCAGGCATCACCCCCAAAGCATTTTTTAGCGAGCCATATTGTCTGACCATTTCAAGCATCTGGTTTTCTGCGAGAGAGAAATATGCATAAATGTCTCCGTCGTCGCTCACGGTCACGAGAGGCTCGGTGATTGTAGACCTAACCAATGCTCCTACACGATAGGGTATCATACTTGCAACTCCGTTTACTGGGGATTTTACCATTGTATAAGATAAATTGGTAGCTGCCTTTTCAAGTTCGGCTTGTGCGAGTCTGAGTTTTGCCTGTGCTTCCGACAGTTCGTTTTTTGCTGTGTTAAGCTCAAAATCGGATATCACTTTTTCTTCATATAGCTCTTTATTGCTGTCAAGGACGAGTTTGGCTGTTGAAACCGATGCCTCGGCGCTGTTTACATTTGCTACTGCAATATCGTAGGCGGCTTGGAACTGAGCGGGATCAATTTCAAATAGAACCTGACCTTTATGTACCTCGTCACCCTCATGAATACAAATCTTGGTCAGTACTCCTTCAACCTGGGGACGTATTTCCACAGTCTGGCAGCCTGTGATTGTCGCTGCATAAGTTGTGTTGAGGGTTTGGCTTGTAGTATCTGCAACTATTGTAGGATAGCTTACGGGAGCTTTCCCGGCAGCCTTTTTATCGTTGCATGAGCTGAATGTCAATGCTATCGCACCGATGATGATAGGTAATGCTTTATTCATTATGATTAGATTGTTAGGAATCGTCAACCTTCTACATAAAAGTTGAATTTTATATTTGACCCTAAAATCGTGTCATGGTTTAAGATCTCTTCCTAAACATTTTTGTGGGAAGGTGGTTAAATAAAATAATTAAATTATCGTTATCTTTTCAGTTTGAAAATAGATAAAAAAAGTATGCTTTCTACAGGTAAATTAGGTTTTTGGGGACTAACTGCACTTGTGTTCGGGCTAATGGTTGGGGTTGGCATTTATAATCTGCCACAAAATATGGCGGCGGTAGCATCTCCCATGGCTGTTTTCTTGGCATGGATTGTGACTGCAGCCGGAATATTGCCGCTTGTTATCTCTTTTAAATGGTTAAGTGAGAAATATCCTCAGTATAACGCGGGGATTTATCAATATGCCCAGGCTGGTTTCGGCAATTATGTCGGATTTAATATAGCCTGGGGATATTGGCTATGTACGGCATTCTCCAACGTGGCATACGGAGTGATGCTTAATGATTCTTTCGGTGCCTTTTTCCCATCATTACTTAATCACGGATGGGAAACAGTGGTGTTTGGCTCAGTACTTATATGGTTGATGTATTATATCGTGGCAAGGGGCATAAAAACTGCCAAGTTCGTTAATACTCTCCTTGCCGTTGTCAAGGTTATGATGCTCATATTCATCATTATTGCTTTTATCATTTTATTCAATGTAGATGTATTTAAACATGAATTGATCGATAATCCCGGCAGTCCGATATTGACACAGATAAAGTCGACAATGATGGTGACATTATTCTGTTTCTTCGGGGTTGAAGGAGCTGTAATGATGTCGGCACGTGCCAAGAATGCTAAAGATGTGGGCAGCGCAGGGTTTGCCGGTTTCGGAATTTCATTAGTCCTTTATATGGCGATATCCTTGTTATGCTTTGGCTTGTTGAGCAGGATTGATTTATCGGAGCTCCCGGATCCCTCGATAGCCTATATTCTTAAAGAGACTTGTGGTGAATGGGCTTATTGGTTTGTCATTAGTGCTGTCATCGTTTCCTTGATAGGAGGATGGGTTGCGTGGACATTGGTTGTGGCACAAGTGCCTTATGAAGCTGCAACAGTCGGAATCTTACCGGAATCCTTTAAACGGACAAATAAAAAGGGAATGCCGACATTCGGACTTTTTGCTTCAAGCGTTGTAATGGAATTATTCCTTCTTTTAGTTGTCATGGCAGACGACGTATATCTTGCAGCACTCCATATCACAGGGTTGATGATTATTCCATGTTATCTCTTCACCGGTCTTTTCCTTTTGAAAGTTGCAGATAATATCAGAATAAAGATTGTTGCAATTATCGCAACTGCATTCTGTTTGTGGATGGCTTACGCGGGAGGATTACTCTATATGTTTATGACATCGGTCTTTTATCTTATCGGTATAGGTTTCTACATGAAGGCACGCAAAAGTCGGAATGATACGTTGCAACCGATGTTTACAAAAGGAGAAAAATATTTGTTGGCATTCCTTATAATAGCTTCCATTGTCACTTTGTTTATATTGTCAAAAGGAATATGATGAGGCGTGTAAAATTGAACTGCACCCCAAAAGTTAGACAAAACTTTTGGGGTGCAGTTCAGTTTTATATTGCTTAAGTTAGTTTCCTATATTAGCTTGATTGTTGGCATTATACAAATTACTTGAGCCGGCGTCTTTCCGTGAGCTTCAGCTATTCCCATTATAACCGGATCTTTAAACAATGCTCCATTGCTCATCGCTCCTCCAAGAGGGAACCAGCACTCAAGCTGAATATTGTCTTCTTTAAGACGTTTTTGCCATTCCCTGCGTTGAGCATACGGATGGCACTCAATCTGCATGACTGCGGGTTTAATTTTAGCAAACTCCATTGCCGCGGTATAAAGGGAGTTTTCTTCATGTAATTATGGCAGATAGATTCGTTATAAATTCTTTATTATTTAGAGTTGAAACGTATTTTTTGTAATGATTACCGAAAAAAGGGTAAGGAATTGATATTATAGTTTTAAGATAATAATTGTAATTTTGTGCATGGAAAAATTGAAAGAAGTTGTAATCACTGATTCGATATATTGCATATCTTCCGATCGATGCAAAGACTATCTTTCACATGCTTTATGCCTTGAAGGAAGATGTACACTTATATTTAATGAACAGCCATTTGAATTTAAAGCCGGAGACCTCATGATTATCCGTAAAGGCTGTCTTGTTGATGATATAAAGGCATCGGATGATTTCAAAGTAAAAAATATTTGTATTTCATCCACTTTCATTGATCTATGCACACCACAGACAAATTATGGGATGAAAGGTCAGTTATCTTTGTTCCTTAATCCGGTAATGAGATTGAATTCAGATCAATTATTTGTGTGTGAACGTGATTTCCGCTGGATCGAATATCGATTGAATCAGACGCATCATAAGTTTTATAAGGAGTTGGTGATGAATGCCGTTCAATCAGCAATACTCGACTTTTTCGATTTTCATTCTTCAATTAATGGGGAAGATACGATCTCAACTCAGAATGCTTCTATTATGAACCGTTTTCTTTCTATGCTTGAAGACGGGGCATACCGTCATAATAGGGAAGTGTCATATTATGCAGATGCTCTGTGCGTCACTCCCAAATATCTGTCTGAAGTTTCAAAAAGGGTTAGTGGGTATGCCGCTAATTACTGGATAAGTACCTACGAAAAATAAATGTGCATATGATTGTCTTATAGTGCGAGCGAGATATGAAGTCGTGAAGATGGAATTATGGGGTTCCATAACGACTGATGAACGGCTTTATAGGTTGCCGCAATATATGGCTGGCATCTGTTCATTTATTTTTCGTAGGTACTTAAATCGTTATACATCCATTGACATTGCGAGGAAATTACGAGACAAATCTCTGACTTTCGTTCAGATTTCAGATATGTTTAATTTCTCGTCGCCTGCATATTTCAGTCGCTATGTGCAACGAAATCTCGGAATGAATCCGACTCAATACAGGGAATAGGGTGATAAACTCCTTATGAACCATTGTAAATATTATGATACTCATAACTCGAAATTGATTGTCGCGATAAAGATAAAAATACAACAGGAGCCAAGTTCCTAAGCTTGGCTCCTGTTGCATTTTTGACAACGAGATTATCAAGAAGTCTTGATAAAGGTGATAATATCTTTCGGAGTGAATTGCTTTCCTTTAAGAAGCATGGAGGAACGGTAGAGTTTACCGGCGAAAACCACACTCATATACGCAGTTGCATATAAGATCACTAATGAGATCAAAGTCTGCCAGATAGGGGAGACTCCTGAAATCGCATTGATCGTACCTATTGTAGGAGACGTGAACGGTATGTAGTTGCAAGCTGTCGATAGTGCCGAATTTCCATTGTCTACTGCATACATTCCGATATAGAAAGCACCAAGAAGAATAAACGTTATCACAGTCATATAGGCTTGGTTTTCATTATCCTTATCGGTTATAGCTCCACAAGCGGCATAGAGGGATCCAAAAAGAATGTAACCACCTATGAAATAAAGCACCATCCATAACAGACATAAATAGACACGAGGATCAGTGAGATATTCCCAAGGTATGGCAAATTGAAACACCATATAAAAACCGATTATGCCGACAAATATGATTGCGCCCCAAGCAAGCATCTGTACAATTCCGAGTAGTCCGACTGCTATTATTTTGGCAAGCATCATCGTGCGGCCGTCGACGCAGGTTGAAAGGATTTCCATTATGCGGTTACACTTTTCGGTTTTGACCTTGTTGAAAATCATTGCTCCATAAATCATCAGGAAGAACGTCAGTGACATTCCCATAAGCATGCCGATAGCTTTAGCCGCAGTCATCTCCTCCGGATCCGGTTGGGTGGGAAGGTCTGAAGCCATATTGTTGAATGAATCGGCATCCTTCATCAGGAATCCGAAGACGGCTCCGAATGCTATTATTATTATTGGCACAAGGATCGTGCTGATCCAAAAGCTCTTACCTCTGACGTCAGTCAGAAATTCATTTTTTATTATTAATCCAAGTTGACTCATCGTTGCTAAATTAGTTTAATACTGGTTCCGGTTGTGAAGGTTGTTCTGTCTCAACTGCTTTGGGTTGGCCTGTGGTGTAGTTCAGGAATATATCGTTCAACGTAGGGATGCGTTCTTCGAAATGCAGAATTTCTCCTTGAATGGATATTGCTTGAAGTAAGTCGGTATTCCTGACTCCCTCTTTTTTAGACAGACAATAAGAATGTCCTTTGCGCCCTTTCACAGGAGGAATTTCTTCAACATTAATTAGTAAACCGCTGTCCAGGAGTAACGGTAATGACAAAGGGTTACGTGTGGTCAGGAGAAGTTCAGATGTCTTGTGCATCTCTTTTATATCGGATATCTCACCTTTCACGAGCAGCTTGCCATGATTAATGAGTGCAATTGAGGAGCACATTTCTTCTATTGCCGGCATATTGTGTGATGACAGCATTATAGTTGCCCCCTTTTCATTAAGACGTGCTATAAGATCCCGGAGCAACGCCCCGTTGATAGGGTCAAAGCCGCTGAAGGGTTCGTCGAGGATCACAAGGTCTGGCTCATGTACAAGCGTGGCTATAATCTGCACCTTCTGCTGATTCCCTTTTGAAAGCTCTTTGACTTTGCGCTTCCCTTGACCGGTGAGATTGAATATTTCCATATATTCGCCCATGACCACTCTAAGTCTTGCTTTATTCCCACCTTTGAGTTGTCCGAAATACAGGATCTGGTCTTCCACTCTCATTTTGTCGTAAAGACCGCGTTCTTCCGGCATATATCCGATATGTCTGCTTGCTTCAAGAGAAGCGGGAATTCCATTGACAGTGACCGTGCCTGCATCGCATACAAGAAGATTATTGATAATTCTCAATAAAGTTGTCTTCCCGGCTCCATTGGGGCCGAGCAATCCGCAGATTTCACCCTTCCCGACAGAAAAACTCACATTGTCAAGTGCCTTTGTAGAAGCGTAATGCTTCACAAGACCGTCTATCTGAAGAATATCCATATTGTTGTTTTAATGAATGCTGATTAATTGTTGTATATTCAATATCTTTGGTTTTTACTAACTCCGGTGCCGGGACAAAGTATTCTGTCTCCTATATTTTTGGCGAGTTCGCTACGCTCCCTCATCAATTCGGATATTTGCATCTGAACCCTTAGAGCTTGCTCATGGATACCGCTGCGTGATATTTCTCTGAATTCCGACATTAGACGTTTCAACTCAAGATCCAGTATCCCGTTTTTCCACACGTAAATAGCTGTGGGAAGAAGTGTGATCAATTTATCTTCCTCTTTTTCTACCGGGCGTTCTCGTGAGTATATATGGCTCAGCTGATGCGGTTCGGTGATAGCTTCTGTGGTAAGTCTGCGAACTATATCATTTTCATGGCTCGCTAATTCTTTAGAAGGATATGCACGCGAAAATTCGGCTACCATTTCATCTTCCCAATTGTTAAGACTCTCCTCAAGCTTTTGTTCTTCACGTTGTATTTCGTTGATGGATAATTGTTTTGTGCCGATATCCGCATAACCTTCCTGTCTCTTTGATTCCTTTTCAATCTGAAGATTTTCCTTGAAAGCGTTCAGATCTTTTCTGAATTGAGGAATCATTTCGGAGAGTAGATTGAATATTTTTGAATATTCATTTGTCGTGAATTCCGTATTGTCTGATGATAGCTCATCGGAAACGTATTCAAGAACCGTGAGAATGTTCCCGGTCGTGTCATCCTGACAAAAATCAAGAAACCCATAACGGATACAATATTGAAGCACTGTCCATTCCATAGGTTTCAAAGGACTGTTTGAGATTGAACCCTGTGTGGAAATAGATTGCGAAGGTGTGTTTGATACGATGCCTGTTCCTTCTGCATTTGTTTCTGTAGGGTTGGGAGACGCTACATTGGGTAACGATTCAGGAGTAGTAACGGGTGGTATTTTACCCGCTTCTATTTGGTGGTTGAGAGTCTGCCATGTACGTTGTTTTTTTAATTGTTCTACAATGGCAGCCCGTGCCTTTGCTGTGGCAGATGCCACAGATTCTTCACTGACACCGAGGAGCAGGCTACACTCTTGGATGTAAACGTCGCGTTTCACTTTGTCAGGAATGCATGCAAGTGAGCTGACGACACTACGGATAGCTTCAACCCTTTTTTGAGGATTGTCGTTGACTTCGTTCATCAGTACTTTTGTCTTGAAACGGATAATATCAGTCTCATGACTTTTAACATATTCCCGAAATTCTTCCGGTGTGTGTTTCCTCGCAAAAGAGTCGGGGTCATCGCCGTCAGGAAGCAAGAGAACGTTGACGTCAAGTTGGTGGGAAAGAAGCATGTCTATACCTCTTAAAGAAGCTTTGATACCTGCTGCATCCCCGTCATAGATCAATGTCACATTTTTGGTGAAACGGTGAATTAATGCTATCTGACCGTCAGTAAGTGCTGTTCCTGATGAGGCTACCACATTTTGCATTCCGGATTGCCACATCCCGATGACATCGAGATATCCTTCAACAAGATAGCATTTGTCTTCCTTGACTATTGCGCTTCGAGCCTGATACATCCCATAAAGCTCGTTGCTTTTCTTATAAAGATCGGATTCCGGAGAGTTGATATATTTTGCCGGTCCTCCTTTTAGATCCCTTCCCCCGAATGCCACGACTTTACCGGAGGAGTTAAGTATCGGGAAAATAACTCTCCCGCGGAAACGGTCATAATCTCTCCCTTGTTGACTTGTGCCCACAAGGCCGAGAGTCTTTAACACGTCGATATTAAACCCCTTTTTTCTGGCGGCATCAAGAAATGCACTCCCTTGATCGAGGGCATAGCCGAGATGATATTGTTTGATAGCCTCCTGAGTGACGCCTCTGCCATAAAGATATTGCAATCCTATATCTTTCCCGTCTTGGGTTTCCGTCAGGTTGTGCTCAAAATGATTCATAGCCCACTCATTGGCTATGAACATGGCTTCGCGCCTGCTTTGGGCTTCCCGCTCCTGATCTGTCAGCTCCCGCTCTTCAACTTTAATGCCGTATTTCTTAGCAAGATGTAAAAGGGCATCGTGATAGGAGATTCCCTCTTTCTCCATTATGAAATTTACGGGAGATCCACCTTTATGGCAAGAAAAGCAATAGCAATAGTTCCGGCTTTTATTCACAGAAAAAGATGGTGTCCGTTCGTTATGAAACGGACACAATCCCATATAGTTTGAACCACGGCGCGTCAGATGCACATAATCGCTTACCACCTCAACGATATCCGCAGTGTCTTTTATCTTTTGAGCTGTAGCTTTGTCTATCAATTCAAATATTTAATTTAAGTTTCGCAAGCTCACTTAAGGTTTGGAGGTTAAGGGGTTAAAGGGTTATAGTTATACATAATACTTAAGGAAGTCAGATATCTATCTACAATTGGATATTAACCTTTTAACTTTATAACCTCATAACCCTCAACTTTCGCTTGCGAAAGTTGAATTATTAATTGAATAGGGGAGAGTTGTTTCTTACCCGGTCTTCAAGTTCATCTGGCGATGGAGTGTAAAGAGATTCGAGAAGTTTGTGTATTTTCTCGTTTGTGCTCATTCGGGTAGGCACAAGTGGAAGGCGCAGTTCGTTTTCAATTAGTCCAAGGGCGCTGAGAGTGCATTTCACACCCGCAGGGTTTCCGTCCACAAAAAGAAGGTTGAAAAGTTCGTTAAACCTCCAATGGATTGGAAGTGCTTCCTGGAATTTCCCTTGCAGGCAGAGCCTTACCATTCTGCCGAATTCCATAGGGAATGCATTGCCGATAACTGAGATTACTCCAACAGCACCGAGTGTCATCAATGGATATGTGATACTGTCATCGCCTGAAATCACTTCAAACTTTTCAGGTTTGTTTTTAATGATCTCTTCGATCTGAGCAAAGTTGCCGGAAGCCTCCTTCACACCGATTATGTTTTCACAATCTCTTGCAAGCGCAAGAGTGGTGGCGGCTGTCATGTTGACTCCGGTTCTACCGGGCACGTTATAAAGCACCACAGGAAGTGGTGAGGCTTCAGATATTGCCTTGTAATGTTGATACAATCCCTCTTGTGAAGGCTTGTTATAGAAGGGAACTACTGACAAGATTGCTGAGAATCCGGTGAAATCACCTGTCTTCAGTTCGTTTACAACGGCTTGTGTATTGTTGCCTCCCACTCCAAGGATAAGGGGTACTCTTCCATTGTTTTTCCTTATAATAACTTTTCGGATTTCTGCTTTTTCATCCGGAAATAAGGCAGGTGTCTCTCCTGTAGTCCCGAGCACTACGATATAGTCTGCATTGCCCGTCACAACATAATCCACCATTCTTTCGAGAGCCTCGAAATCTACTGTCTTGTCATTCTTAAATGGAGTCACCAGGGCGACCCCAAGACCTTTTAATTGTAAATCAGCCATAAGTTGGTTCAATTATTCACGCAAAGTTAATAATTTTTTTTGTAAATTTGTTTATCAATTAACGAGTCCAATATAACATTGCTCTAATTGAAGTCATTTAAACTTTAAAAACCATAAGAAAATCAATCTCCGTAAAAAAGTTTAAATGACTTCATCAAATCTAAAAAATTCAACTTTCGCTTGCGAAAGTTGAGGGTTATGAGGTTAAAAGGTTAATCTATAATTGTGGATAAATATCCGGCTTCTTTGAATATTATGTATAAATCTAACTCTTTAACCCCTTAACCTTCAACCCTTAAGTGAGCTTGCGAAACTTAAATAAAAAAGATTACAAACGACGATTAAATTGATGTGGCTATGACAATAAATCCGGCATTCAAAGAAGGTCTTAAAAAATTCTGGAATGAATTGATCTCTTATTTTAATGTTGCGGAAGACCTTGAACCGCAACTTGATGCGGAAATGAGCATACGTTCCGGAGTTAGCTTTAAAGGCAGTCAACTCTTGGTTCTCATATTCGCTATATTCATAGCGTCTCTGGGATTGAACACAAATAGCATTCCTGTCATAATCGGTGCCATGTTGATTTCTCCGCTGATGGGCCCGATTATCGGTATGGGACTCGCTATCGGTATAGAAGACTATGCTTTGTTGAATCGGAGTCTTAAAAATATCATTATGGCGATTATCGGTTCGCTTGCTGCATCAGCTTTATACTTCCTTATCTCTCCTCAATATGAAGGCTCAAGTCAGCTTCTCGCCAGGACATCACCATCTATATATGATGTTTTTGTCGCTCTTTTCGGTGGTGCTGCTGGAATATTGAGTATAGCTTGTAAAAACAAGGGGCAAGTCATGCCTGGTGTGGCAATAGCAACGTCGCTTATGCCTCCTTTGTGTACAGCCGGTTACGGTATCGCCACCCTTCAGGCAAATTTCTTTTTTGGTGCGTTATACCTCTTTTTTACAAATATGATTTTTATCCTGTTCGCTTCCTGGATAGGTGTTAAACTCTTGAATTATAAAAAAGTGGTTTATCAAAACACAAAGAGAAGCAGAAGGGTGCAATATATTGTCTACTCTGTTGTGTTTGCTACGATTGGAGTCAGTTGTTATCTCACTTATCAGATGGTAAGGAAAAGTATGTTTATAGCTGCTGCCACCGAGTTTGTGGAAAAAGAGATGGTTTTCCCAAACACTCAGGTGCTTAATCAAAAGATTTATGTTGCAGGTAATAAACGACATATAGATGTCACTCTGATTGGTCAGGGGTTATCAAAAGATTCCTTGCAACTCGCCATGATGCAAAAACTTGACAGTGTAGGTCTTGGTGGAACAATCCTGAATATAAAGCAGGGATTCTCCATTGGGGATCGTTCAGGATCTGATGATGAGAAGAATTTTCAGCAATTCTATACACTGATGCAGCAAGAGGTGAATTCTCGTCAGAACACAATAGACTCACTTAAACAGGTTGTAAAAGACTATAATTCTTTCGGAAAAGAGAGTCTAAGTCTCGCTCCTGAGATTAAGGTGCTGTTCCCTGATGTGAAAGATATTGCATTGAGCCGTATGATTGCGACATCTATTTCAGGCACAGGTGTGGATACAGTAAATATGATATTCGTCAATGCCCCCAAAGGATTGAATGCTAAGGAAAGAGAAAAAATGATAGAATATGTCGGCGTGAGATTGAATGAAAAGCATGTCCATCTCACACTCAATCCATCCAATTTCCCTTGGCCCTCTGTTGATTCCGGCAAACGTCCCTGATAAATCCGAGTAGTGATGGTTCTGTGTCCCGGCTTTAGCCGGGAGAGTGTATCTGCTTCCGCCTCAATATCCCTCTATTAGCAATGATGACTTTTCAACCAATCTGAACTTTGCCATTGCCTCTTTCGTCGCCTCGATAGACGTGGAATACAGTCCGAACGGATCAGTGAAATTTACCGGGTTACCGTTGCAGTAGGCGTATGGTGACAGCCACGGGAATTTCTCAGCCTCGGGGTCGATGGTCGTGAACCGCTGGAAGGAGGCTACATAGTTTCTCGCCTCGAAATCGTATTCGTTCAAGGCTCCTCCCGCCATTCTCTCCTTGCCTCCGAAAAGGTAACGGTTACCTGACGCACTGTTGCCATACTCCGGCTCGAGCCAGGGCTCTCCCGAAGCATAGTAATCGGTCCGCTGTACCAACTTGCCGGTCTTGTCGTATACCCCGATATTGTTACCCTGGA